>CACXEZ010000058.1 GCA_902766815.1 uncultured Erysipelotrichaceae bacterium
AAAGATTTGCAAAAAAAACATATAACAATTTATATGACGACTTAGAAGATATGATATAAGATAAAACCTTACTCGAAAAAAGAGTAAGGTTTTATTCTACAAAAAATGAATACTTGTCAAGAAGAAATATTGACAAGTAAAGAAAATCAGTTTAATATGGATTTAAGATGGAAGGAAAGATTTATGATGGATGATATAAATAAAAAAATTACGATAGAAGACTTAATTAATAAAGTAAAAACCTATAACCAGAATGAAAAAGATTTAAATTTAATTAATAAAGCATTTGATTACGCTGATAAAAAACATTTTGGTGTAAAAAGAATTACAGGGGATGACTATATCTCTCATCCCTTAAATGTAGCCTATATTCTAACAGATATTAATGTTGATGCAGAATGTCTAGCTGCAGCTCTTTTACATGACACCGTAGAAGATACAGATAGCACATTAAAAGAAATCAAACAATTATTTGGAAAAGAAGTAGCTTCACTAGTAGATGGAGTAACCAAAATCAATCGTATTCACTTTTCTAATGCTGGAGAATTAATGGCAGCAAATCAAAGAAAAATATTAGTAGGTCTATCAGAAGATGTAAGAGTAATCATCATTAAACTAGCTGATCGTCTTCATAATATGCGAACCCTTTACGTAATGCCTGAAGAAAAACAAAAGAAAAAATCAAGAGAAACATTAGAAATATTAACTCCCGTAGCCGATCGGTTAGGTATCAATAAAATTAAAAGTGAATTAGAAGATTTATCATTGCGCTATTTAAAACCCAACGTTTATTTTGATATTGTAGAAAAGCTTAATGCCAAAAAAACTGAAATGGATGAAAATGTAAATGACATGCTACTAGAAGTATCAAGTTTATTAACTGAACATCATATAAAACATGAAATATTTGGTAGAAGTAAAAGTATATACAGTATCTATAAAAAACTAGATAAAGGAAAAAAATTCAATGATATTTACGATATTTTAGCTCTTCGTGTATTAGTAGATACAGAACAAGAATGTTACCTAGCACTAGGTTTAATTCATTCTAAATATAAACCAGTACCTAATCGTTTTAAAGATTATATAGCAATGCCTAAAACCAATCTCTATCAATCTCTTCATACCACTGTATTTGGCGTAGATGGTAAATTGTTTGAAATTCAAATTCGTACACATGATATGCACAAAGTGGCAGAATATGGAATAGCTTCTCACTGGTCATATAAAGCACACGGAAGCGTAAAAACAGTAAAAGACTCTATGGAAGCAAAACTACAAATATTTAGAAGTATTATGGAATTAAATGAAGAGTCTGATACCCCAGAAGAATTTATCCATAATATAAAACAAGATATTTTAACAAGTGATTCAATCTATGTATATACTCCAAAAGGAGATGTATTAGAATTACCGGTTGGTTCTACTCCTGTCGATTTTGCCTACAAAGTTCATAGTGAATTGGGAAATACTTTAGTAGGTGCTATTGTCAATGAAAATATCGTTCCCTTAGATTATCAATTAAAAACAGGGGATATCATTAAAGTAAATACTAATAAATCTTGCAAAGGACCAAATAAAGATTGGTTAAACTTTGTTGTAACAAGTCAAGCTAAAAATAAAATTAAATCATTTTATAGTAAATTAGACAAAAATGAAAGTTTGCAAAAAGGACAGGATTTATTAGCATCAGAATTAAGAAAAAATAACTTACCAATTCATGATACAATAACTAATAGCAATATTGATTCGATCTGTAATGAATTTAAAATAAAAAATATAACTGATTTATATATAGCTATAGGAAACAATCAAATAACTCCCGGATCGATTATAAAATTTATTACCAAAAAAGAAGATTTCCAAGACATCACTTTGAAAATCAATGAAACACAAACGAAACAATTATCTAGTAAAAATGATATCTTAGTAGAAGGACTAGATGATATAAAAGTAAACTTAAGTGGATGCTGTAAGCCAATTCCAGGGGATCATATCATTGGATATATTACCAAAGGATCTGGGATAACAGTCCACCGATCAGTATGTCAAAATATAACTGATGTAGATGAAAGACTAATTAATGTAAAATGGAACAATGAGTTAAATAAAAAATACTTTACAGATATTATTATTCACACTAACACCTCAGATAACCTATTAGATATCATCACTAAAGCAAGTCTAAACAGCATTACAATTGATAGTATTTCCACCATTAATAAAAGCGAATACAAAGTATATAAATTAACCATTTTAGTAGAAAATACAGATAAATTAAAAAAATTCATGATAGATCTAACTAATCTACCATTTACATTAAATGTAGAAAGATTATTAAAATAAGAAGTATATTCCAAAAAAAGAATATGCTTCTTTTCATTCATTAGTGAAAAAAATGTATACATAAAAGTTTATTTTAATCATATATTTATATGTAAATTAGCGATTACTTGTTAACAATAAATTTATAATTTAAAAAAATCACTAGACAATTTTATAGCAATATGATATAATACATACTCAGCCACTCAAAAAGGATAGTTTCTTAAATAGAAAGGGGAAAAAATGAAAACAGAAACAGAATTTAAATATGAGGAAGCATTAAAAAATCTAAAAAGAAAATTAGAAGAATTATATGAAGAGTACTCTAATTCAAAAGAAGATAATCCAATAGAACATATCAAATACAGATTAAAAAGTAAGGATAGTACCAAAACAAAATTATATAATAAAGCCTTAGAATATAACGAAGAAAACATAGAGAAAAATGTAAGTGATGTAGTGGGTGCCAGGATTGTATGCTCCTTCTTGAGTGATGTAAAAAAAGTAATTACCAGTTTAAAAAATCATCCAGAACTACAAGTAATAAGTTGCAAAGATTATATAACAAATCCTAAATTAAATGGATACTCTAGCTATCATATGATTGTAAGAGTTCCGGTGATAATAAATGAACAAATTACCTATGTGAAAGCCGAAATTCAAATCAGAACCATTGCTATGGATATGTGGGCTAGTCTAGATCATAAAATCCGTTACAAAAAAGGAATTCAATTATCAGAACAAACAGAACAAGTAATTATTAATAGTTCCAAAGAATGTAGAAGATTAGATGAAACACTAAATGAAAAATATCTAACTGAAAAGAATAGGGTAAAAACAATTCAATCTCCAAAAGAAAATATAAATTGGATTAACAGGGCAGAATACATGAAATTAATGAATAAATATAGTTATGCTCTAGGAATTGTACTTAACAAAGTATATTATTTATTTAATATGTATAATCACGAAGAAGAATGTATGAAAGAAGTAAACCCAATCGAACATATTAAATACAGATTAAAGAACAAAGACAGTATTGAAGCAAAATTAAATAGCAAATCCCTAGAATATACAGAAGATAATATTGAAAAAAATGTAAATGATATAGCAGGAATTAGAATTGTTTGTTCTTTTGAAAGTGATCTAGTTAGAATTATTGATGATTTAAAATGTGGTCTAGGACTACAGATTGTAAAAGAAAAGAATTATGTAAAAAATCCTAAAGCAAGTGGATATGCTGGACATCACCTAATTGTAAGTGTTCCCGTATATGATCTTAATGGCTTAATAGAAAATATAAAAGTAGAAATTCAAGTAAGAACCATTGCTATGGATATGTGGGCTAGTTTAGAACACAAATTATGTTATCGAAAATATTCAGATAAAGAAACAAAAAAAGAGCTACTTAGATTAGCAGAAGAAAGACGTGAAACAGACAAAAAAATGGAAAAAATTATTGATGAATCAAGACAATTAATAACTACAAAAAGAAAAACGAAAAGAATTCATTCATAAGAGAATTTTTTTCGTTTTTTTTAAGCTCTAATATTATAATGTTCCCCGCATGATATTCAATAACTCTCTATAATAAGCTGTAAAGATATTAACTTTTTCCACAGTTTCTCCAACAGTAGCATCAATAGTCATAAGTATTTTATTATCCTCTAAAATATCAATCTTTCCTACAACATCTCCTACTTTAACAGGCGCCTTAACAGTTTTAACATGTACTTGATAAGTAACATTTCTCTTAGTACCACTCTTTGTATTTAAAATAGTAACATCTTCTTTAGGTACGATTTGTACTATTTTTTTCTTTCCAAGGGTTACCGTTTTAGTATCTAAAACAGTATTTTTAGACAATACCGAATCAATTTGGTAAGAATTAAACCCATAATCCAACATATCAGTAGTTTCGCTGTTACGAATAGCAGAGGTAGGTTCACCCATAACAACAATAATAAGTCGCATATTATTTCTCTTAGCAGTAGTAGTAATACAATATCCGGCCTCATTAGTATATCCAGTTTTTAATCCATCAACTCCCTGATAATAACGTACTAATTTATTAGTATTCACAAGCCAAAAACTTTTATCAGTATTTTTTCTTAAATAATCTTCATAAGTTCCAGTAAATTCCAATATTTTTTCATGCTTTACCAATTCCATTGCTATCATAGCCATATCATAAGCACTAGAATAATGTTCTTTATGATCAAGACCACAAGCATTTTCAAAATGAGTATTTTTAAGACCAAGCACCTTAGCCTTATCATTCATCATCTTAACAAAATTCTCTTCGGTACCACCAATTCTTTCAGCCATAGAAACAGCTGCGTCATTTCCACTTCCAATACAAATTCCCTTTACCAAATCTTCAACAGTCATTTGTTCTCCAACCTCTAGAAATATTTGAGAACCTCCCATAGAAGCAGCATGGGAAGAAGTTGTCACTTTTTCATCCCACTTCAAATTACCATTATCAATATTTTCCATAATAAGTAAAAGAGTCATCATTTTAGTCATAGAAGCCATAGGTAATTGTTCATCGCTATTTTTCTGATAGATGATTTTACCAGTAGATGCTTCTAACATAATAGCACTCTTAGCATTAGAAGCTAAATTCAATCCAGTATTCTCTTCATTTTGGAATTTCTCTTCCTTAATATCTATATTTTCCTCTTTTTCACCTGCAGTACCTTGTTGTATAGTATTTCCTATCTCTTGAGCATAAACATTCATAAAACAAAAGAAAAATACCAAAATAACCAATAATATTTTTTTCATTCTTCATCACCTAATAAAAAATATGTCGAATAAAGAAAAAAATAACAGTTAGAAAAAAGAAAAATTTTATTTTTATACTTGTAATGTTCACATTTAACAGATAATAATCTTCATTATTTGTTAAAAATCTAAAAAATAAATATCTCTGTAATATAGTGTAAAGTTTCAAATATTCTCCTTGACAAAATAATTTTATTTTAGTATAAATTTAGAAGAAAGGAGAGATTTACAAGATGAGCAAAAAGTTAGTAATTGTAGAATCCCCCAGTAAAAGTAAAACAATAGAAAAATATCTAGGTAATGATTATAGAGTAGTATCTTCCCTAGGACACATTAGAGATTTATCAACAACAGGAAAATATGGATTCGGAGTAGATATTGAAGATCATTTTAAACCAGATTATAAAATAATAAAAGGAAAGAAAAAATTAGTAACGGAGTTAAAAAAACAAGTAAAAGATGCTGAATTTGTCTACTTAGCAACCGACCCAGATAGAGAAGGAGAAGCTATTTCATGGCATCTGTATGATGCTCTAGGTTTAAAAGAAGAAGATTATCAAAGAATAGTTTTCAATGAAATCACCAAAGATGTAATTTTAAAATCATTTTCTAGTGCAAGAAAAATTGATGATGATCTAGTAAAGTCACAAGAAACAAGAAGAATTCTAGATAGAATTATAGGATTTAGATTAAGTAAATTAATGCAATCCAAAACAGAAGGAAAATCAGCAGGACGTGTGCAGAGTGTAGCATTAAAGTTAATTGTTGATAGAGAAAGAGAAATTAATGCATTTAACATTGAAAAATATTATGAAATTGATGCCTATTTCAAAGGATTTCAAGCCAAATTAGAAACATTTAAAAATAAAAAAATAGAA
>CACXEZ010000059.1 GCA_902766815.1 uncultured Erysipelotrichaceae bacterium
AAATTATTATTGTTAATAAAGATAAAGATAGGCATAATGGTTTACCTGAAATATTAGATGTTAAATTTTACAATGACTAATTATTAATAATATAAGAAATATTAGTCATTTTTTTATGATTAGAAAATAGTCGCCCGTAAAATGTAAATAGGTTCTTCTATATCGTGAGTGATAATAATTGTTGTTTTTTTTTCTTTTTTTATAATTTTATAGACATCATCCGCTACTAATAGTCTTGTATCAAAATCTAAGGCTGAAAATGGTTCATCTAATAGGAGAATATCTGGGTTGGTGGCAAGTGTTCTGATTAAAGCTACTCGATGAATGTAATATAGACACATCTATTCAAAATTCCATTTTATTTTAATATCTCTTGTGTTATTTTCTTTATCAAACTTACCAATATAAATTTTATCAATAAATTCATCAATAATAATTTTATTTAATTTTTTTAAATGTTGATATTTACTTATTAATTCTTGATAACTATTTAAAGATTTTTCTTTCATTCTATAAAAACTAATTTCATTTTCAATGGATTTAATTTGACTCTTTAAACTATCTTCATTTTTATTATAGTTATCTATTAAATATGTAAATTGTTCATTAGTTATTATTTTATTTACTTTATCTTCATATAAAGTCTTTAAATAATTTCTTGTTTTAAATATTTTATTTTCTATTTCTAATTTTTGTCTTTCTAAAGAAGATATTTTATCAATAAATTTATTTTGATTGCTTTTTTTGAATTCATTTTCTATCATTTCACTATCAAAATATTTTTTGATTTTCTTATTAATTTCATTTAGGATAATATTTTTTAAAGTATCATACCTTATAGAAGATTTATTAATACAATCGTCATAGCCATCACGATTATTAGAACAAACTAAATATTCGTGTTTAGTAGAATTTTTTTTTCGCATATAATGCTTACATTCAAGACAAAATACTTTACCGGAGAAGATATGAACTATACCCGTAGATTTCATTGGCTTAGTTCGTTCTTTCATTGCTATTTGTACTTTGTTAAAAGTATCATCATCAATGATGGCTTCGTGAGTATTTTCTATTCTTATCCATTTACTTTTATCTTTATTTATTATTTTATGGTTTTTGTAACTAATAGTGGTTCTTTTTCCTTGTATTAAATGGCCTATATATAATTCATTAGTTAAAATAGTTTTAATAGCATTTGTCGTCCATTTTATTTCTTCACGAGGCCTATTACTAATTACATTTAGTTTAATACCGCATCTGTATTTATAAAGTGAAGGACTTGGAATATTTTTATTGTTTAAATATTTTGCTATTCCTGTAAAACCTAAACCTTTTAAATATGAATTATAAATTTCTTTTACAACTTTTGCAGCAATTGGATCAATAACTAATTTGTTATTATCAACACTAGATATTTCATAACCAAAAGATGCAAAAGGTGATATAAATTCTCCTTGTTTCATTTTGGAGTTAAAAGCACTTCTAATATTATTGGATACATCTTCTAAATACCATTCATTAACAAGACCATTGATTTGTCTTGATTTCTTATTACCAGAATTTTCCGTATCTGCATTATCAGACAAACCAATAAATCTTACATTCCATTCCCTAAATTTGTTGTTGATGTATCTTTCGACAATTTCCATATCACGAGAAAATCTTGATTGACTTTTACATAAAACAATATCTAATTTTTTATTTTCACAATCTCTAATTAATCTTTCAAATTCAGGCCTAAATGTGCCAGCACCAGATAAGTCTTCGTCACAATATTCATCTATTAATATAAATTCAGGATGTCTATTTATATAATCAATTAACATATTTCTTTGATTTTTAATAGATTCGCTTGTTTCATCTTTGCTAACTTTATCTTTGTCTTCATTAGATAATCTTAAATAAATACCAACTCTTAATATTTTTTTACTCTCAATATTTTTCATTTCATTCATAACTATTACCTCTTACTTCAAGATAATAATTAAGTTTGAAGTTAAACTTATAACCAATACTATTATGATATTTATTCATAGTAATTATCATTAAACTCCAACAATTCAATAATTTTATATAGTTTTTTATTGATCATTTTTTTTAGATCAGTATTGGTTAAATTATTGTTATAAATTTCTTTAATATTATAAATTATCATTAAATCAACCCCTAATTAAATATATTACTTAGTTTTTAAATTTAATAGAGATTATTTTAAGTAAAAAAAATACCTTTTAGAAGATGCCTTTTGGAAGGTATTTCTTTCATTCTTCCAATATGATACAATACTTCTGGGAGGTAAAATTCGTGAATAATAATGTTAGAGGAATTACTGAATTAAAAAATTATGGGAAAGTAGAAATTAAGTTAAGGTCCATAATGGATAAAAAGAATGTTTCTATTTATCAGGTAAGTCAACTTGCTTCTTTAAAACATACTACGGTAAAAAACTACTACTATAATTGCCCTATTACTAGAGTAGATTTGGATGTCTTGTCTAAGTTGTGTTATGTTTTAGATTGTAAAGTAGAAGACCTGCTAGAATATGTTTATCCAAATTAATTCAGTTAGGGTACCTAATGGGTACTTTTTTTCCTCTTTTTCTATTGTATCACAAATTTGCCAAAAATATGTAACCAATTCGGTTACATTTTGCTAAATATTTCCAGTTTGGTTTACTCTAATGTTATTAAAGGAAAAAAATGATCAAAATACTTGTTTAAAACTTGATAAATTTTCTATTTATGTTAAAATATCTTAGCAGAAAGAAGGAAGCATTATGGTTGAAACAAATTTACCTGTTTTATTATTAAAAACAAATATTTTATTTCCTTATAATGAAGTTCGTATAGAGGTTGTTACTTCTAAAGATAAATTAGTTATTCAAAATGCTAGTAAGTTTCATGACAACCATTTGCTTCTTATTAATTTAAGAGATCCTTTAGAAGAAAATCCTAACATTAAAGATTTACCTGGTGTTGGAATTGTTGGTAAAATTAAATCACAGATTGAATTGGAAAATGATACTATTCGTGTTACTTTAAGTGGATTAGAAAGAGTAGAGGTATTAAATTATTTTGAAAGTGAATATGGATATTTAGAATCTTTTGTTGTTCCGGTTCGTGACTATTCACAAGATGAGTTGAAAATAACTGCTCTTAAAAGATTATTATTTAAAAATTTGAATCATTATATTGATATTTCTTCTTTTATGAGTAATAGTGTTCTTGGTAGGATTGTTGGGATTGATGATATTAGTAAGTTAACAGATATTATTTGTGATGAATTACCAATGGATTATGAAAAAAAGGTAGAATATTTGTATGAAACGGATCCTACTAAAAGATTAGAAATGCTTTTAAAGGATTTAAGTAAAGAGTTGGAAACTATTCAATTAGAAAATGAAATAGAATCTTCTTTAAAAGATAAAATTGATGCTTCTCAAAGGGAATATTTATTAAGGGAAAAGATAAGAAGTATTAAAGATGAGTTAGGAGAATCTCCTATTAAAGATACAGAGGTTGAGGGCTTAAGGAAAAGAATTGCATTAAAAAAATTGCCTGATAAAGTAAAATTAAGAGTAGAGGAAGAATTAAAACGTTATGTATTGTCTTCGGAAGTTTCTACTGAAGTAACAATTATTAGAACCTATATTGATTGGTTATTAAGTTTGCCTTGGTTAGAAAGTGATACTGATACTCATCAAAGAAAAGAAGTAGAGGAAATTTTAAATGAGAGTCATTATGGATTAGATAAGGTAAAAAAAAGAATTATTGAGTTTGTTTCAGTTATGGATAAAACCGATAATGTTAATGGTACCATTATTTGTTTGGTTGGTCCGCCTGGAGTAGGTAAAACTACTCTTGCTAAGAGTATTGCTAGATCTTTAAATAAAAAATTTGTTCACATTAGTGTAGGTGGCATTTCAGATGAGGCAGAAATTATTGGACACAGAAGAACTTATTTAGGGGCTAATCCTGGTAAAATTATTCAAGGAATGAAGAAGGCTGGGGTTAATAATCCGGTGTTCTTGATAGATGAGATAGATAAATTAATTAAAGATTATCATGGAGATCCGGCTTCAGCATTACTTGAGGTTTTGGATAAGGAGCAGAACAGTCATTTTTGTGATAATTATATAGAAGAGGAATTTGATTTATCGCATGTTTTATTTATATTAACGGCTAATGATATTAGTAAAATTCCTAATGCTTTAAAGGATAGGTTAGAGGTAATTGAATTATCTAGTTATACAAATTATGATAAAAGAGAAATTTGTAGGAAGTATTTGATTCCTAAATTATTTAAAGAATATAAAATAAGGGATTATAATATTAATATTAATGATTATGCTATTATGAAAATTATTGAGGAATATACCAAAGAAGCGGGAGCAAGAGAATTGTCTAGAAAGATAGAAGAGATTTGTAGGAAGATTGTTTATGATGATGAAAAAGATGTTGTGATTAAGGTAAATAATTTAAAAGATTATTTAGGAATGCCAAAATATGCTCGTTCTAAGAATGATAATGTTTTAGAATCTGGGGTTGTGAATGCTTTAGCTTATACTGTTTATGGGGGAGAAATTTTAAAAGTATCAGCTGCTATGTATGAAGGAGAAGGTAAGATTAAGGTAACTGGACTTGTAGGAAAAGTTATGGAAGAGAGTGTAGAAGTGGCTTTTAGTTATATTAGGAGTAGAGCCAAAGATTTGGGTTTAGAAATAAGTAGTTTTTTTCATCATGATTTTCATATTCATATTGAAGAAGGAGCTATGCCTAAAGATGGTCCTTCTGCTGGTGTTAGTGTTGTTACTACATTGATTAGTTTAATAAAAAATGAAGTTGTTGATAATACTGTTAGTATGACTGGCGAAATTACTTTAAGAGGAAGAATTTTACCAATAGGTGGAGTAAAAGAAAAATTAATAGCTG
The DNA here is from genome assembly GCA_902766815.1 of uncultured Erysipelotrichaceae bacterium. The sequence goes on from CACXEZ010000059.1 coordinate 4,932, forward strand.
CTTCTGTTAATGGTATTAAAAAAGTTTTTTTACCAATTGACAATAAAAATGATTTGGAAGATGTTCCGTTAGAGGTACAACAGAAATTAGAAATTATTTTAGTTAAAGATTATATGGATATTTATAAAGAATTATTTCAGAAATAGTTAGATTTGGCTATTTCTTTTTTTGT
>CACXEZ010000060.1 GCA_902766815.1 uncultured Erysipelotrichaceae bacterium
ACAAGCTGATGATGTTACTGAAGTCGCTAAATATTCTGCTAAATGGGCAGCTGAAAAATTAGGGGTTCCAGTATTAAAAAATGATTCAGGCTTATTTGTTAAAAGTCTAAAAGGTTTCCCTGGAGTATATACTCATTATGCTGATGATACCATTGGCGTTGATGGTTTATTAACATTAATGGAAGGTATTGAAGATAGAGAAGCTTACTTTAAAGAATCTATTGCTTATTGTGTACCTGGAGAAGAACCAATTGTTTTTGAAGGTATCACAAAAGGTACTATTGCCAAAGAAAAATCTGGTGAATATGGCTGGAGTTGGGACTTTGTCTTCATTCCAGAAGGCGAAGAAAAAACACTAGGTTGCTTTCCAGACGAAGAAAGATGGAAATTCTGGAGTTTAGATTCTTATAAAAAATTAGTAGATTATTTGGAAAAAAAATAATAAATATAGAGGTGAATATCGTGGCCCTAAAAAGAGGAATAGTAAAATTAGAAGCTTATAATAAAAATTGGAAAAAAGAATATCAAAAAGAAGAAAAAATTTTAAAAGATATTTTAAAAGATAAGATTATCGAAATTGAACATGTTGGTAGTACTTCAATTGAAGGATTACAAGCTAAACCAATTATTGATATTCTAATTGTAATTAAAAGTTTTGATAAAATATCTGAAATAGAAAAATTATTAAAAGATTATGGCTATATTAATCATGGTGATCATGGTATACCAAATAGATGCTTTTTTACAAAAGGACCAGATGATGCCAGAACTCATTATATTCATTTTACTACTCCAAATAGCGATACATTTTATAATTTAATATACTTTAAAGAATATTTAAATAATCATCCAGAATATAAAGAAAAATATTGTAAGTTAAAAAATGAATTAGCAGAAAAATATGCTGATGATAGGCCCAAGTATACTCAAGGTAAAAGTGATTTTATTAGTAAGGTAATTAAACTAGCCAAAGAAGAGTATAAATAATAAATGAAAATGTTTATAAATGTGACAAAAAGAATGCGTTTTATTGGCAAAAACAAAAAAAGAAACTACAATAATAACCATTAAAAAGAGAGCGATTAATAATTAATAAAATTGTAATATCTCCTACGTATAATAATTAATAATTCACAATGGAGGGTTAAATGTGTAATAATATTAAATTGTTTTTAGTTGATTGCGACGGAGTTTTAACAGACGGAGGAATGTATTATTTCGAATCTAAAGATGAAGCAAAAAAATTTAACACCAGGGATGGAATGGCTTTTAAAATGTTAAAGGAAAAGGATATAAAAATTGGTATAATAACTGGAGAAAAAAGCAAAATTGTATTAAAACGTGGAAAAAAATTAAAAATGGACTATGTGTTTCTTAATGTAAAGGATAAAGTTTTCGCTGCTGATAAGATAATTAAAGAATTAAAAATTGATTATAACGACGTTTTATATGTTGGTGATGACATAAATGATTTAGAACTTCTTAAAAAGGTAGGGATCAGTGCATGTCCAATTGATGCTGAAGAAAAAGTAAAAAAAGTTTGCAAATATATTTCAGTTAAAACAGGTGGCAATGGAGTTATTAGAGATATTTATAATGAATTATTCGATAATGAGGGCAAATATGAATGATGAGTTAATAAAGTTATTTGAAATACCAGAAATAAAAGTAACTGTTGATACATTTTGGTTTTTTAAACACTGTATGAAGGATAATTATTTTAATGCGCATATAATGGTAAGGCTAATAGCTATAGATTGTTTTTATGGAAAAAATGAGTATGGCTGGGATTGGTATAATAAAATGCAAACTAAAAGGGTAAAAGACAATCCATTAATACCAAAACATATGGCTAATCATGAAAAAGAATTTAAAGAATTAATAAAGAGTTTTGAGAAAAATGGTTATATTGATAAATATCCCATTGTTGTTAATAAAGATTTACTCTTTATTGATGGTGCACATAGATTAGCATTAGCACTATACTTTGGAATTGATAGAATACCAATAACAATTGACAAAAATTATTATAATTTTGAAAGCAAAGACTATTCTTTTGATTGGTTTGAGAAGAAAAATATGGGATACATCAAAGAAGAAGCAATGAAAAAATATGAGCAAATTTGTCGTAAATATGGGGGATAAGAATGATTGAATACAAAAAACCAACATTTGTTGCCGAATTATGTTGCAATCATATGGGAAGCATGGATATAGCTAAAATAATGATTGATTTAGCAGCTGAAGCCGGAGTTGACATTGTTAAATTTCAAAAAAGAAATATCGATGACTGGCATCTTAGAAAACCAGAAATATATAATAAACAGCATCAAAATAAAGCAAATGCTTTTGGTGAAACATATAAAGAACACAGAATGTTTTTAGAATTTGATTTCTCACAGCATAAAGAATTGAAAAAATATTGTGACTCAAAAGGAATTGAATATAGTGCATCAGTTTGGGATTTGCAATCAGCAAAAGAAATTTGTTCATTAAAACCCAAAATGATTAAAATTGCTTCAGCATGTAATAATAATTTAGAAATGTTAGATTGGATATGTAAAAACTATAAAGGTGAAATACATTTATCAGTTGGAATGACATCTAGAGATGAAATAGACAATATAGTCACACTTTTTAGTAAAAATAAAAGAGCATGTGACTTGTACCTATATGCATGTACTTCTGGATATCCCGTAGATTATAAGGATATGTGTATTTTAGAAATAACATATTTAAAAGAAAAGTATGGCGAAAAAATAAAAGGAATAGGATTTTCTGGACATCACATTGGAACGACTGTTGATATTGCTGCTTACACGTTAGGAGCAGAAGTAATAGAAAGACATTTTACTATAGATAAATCACTGAAAGGTACTGATCAAAAAATGGCATTGACAAAAGATGAATTTATAAAACTTATTTCTGATATATCTAATGTTAGAGAGGCATTAACATATAAACATAAAAGTATATTAGATATAGAATGCTATAATAAGGAGAAATTAAAATGGTAAAATATAACTATGTAGTATTGATCCCGGCTAGAGGCGGAAGTAAATCAATACCATTAAAGAATATTAAATCGATTGCTGGGCAGCCATTAATTTACTGGTCATTAGATGCAGCCGTAAATAGTGAAAAAATCGATAAAGTATTTGTATCAACTGATAGCAAAGAAATAAAAGAAGTGGTACTAGCTTACGATAAAATAAATAAAGAAAAAATAGAAGTTATAGATAGAAGTCCAGAATGTTCAGTTGATACAGCATCAACAGAATCAGTAATGTTCGATTTTTCTAGCAAAATAGATTATAAAAATTTAGTTCTGATTCAATGTACTAATCCGATGATTACAACTAAAGATATAGATGAAGCAATAAAAATACATCCAAACTATGACAGTGTGTTATCAACAGTAGTGCAAAAAAGATTTTATTGGCATTTAAATCCTGATGGAAGTATTAATGAAATTGGACATAGTATAAAAAAAAGGCCAAGGCGACAAGACTGGGATGGAGTGCTAGCTGAAAATGGTTCAATATATATTATATCAAAAGAAAATCTTTATAAAGGCAAATGCAGATTATATGGGAAAATAGGCACCTATATTATGGATGATAGTAGTTACTATGAAATAGATGAAGAAACTGATTGGATTATTATTGAAAATCTATTAAAAAGCAGAAAAAAATAAGTATTATTTTTTTGGGGGTAACAGATGTTAAGTATAGGAATTATATGGAATTGTGCGTACGAATATAGTAATCAAATAATAAAAGACATAAATGATAAGACATCAGTAATAGGATCAATATCTATTGACTTAGGTAATAAGTATATAGATTTTGTAAAGGATATTTATGCAAGTGAACAAATGGAAGAATGGAAGATAGAAAAGAAAATTAATTATATGCTTTTGAATGAGAATAGAAACATTACAATCATATTTTTTGAGTTTGATAACAGTGAAATTGAATATCATCCTTTTAAGAAAAAAAATGTCTTTTCAAAATTAGAAAATTGTAAAACTTTCATTAGAGAAAAATATAAACCATATGTAGAAAATTATACATTTGATATTATATTTCATGCCACTGATAATATAACAGAGCTTAAAAACTGTTTTAATGTAATAATATCTTATATAGATTTAAAAACTACTGAAAAAGTTTTAAAACTAATTAGCAACAAAATATAATTAATAAATGTGGTGATTGAAATGGGTAACTTAATGAATAGAATAAATGAAATTACGAAAGTAGAAAATGGAGACATATGTCCACCATTTCCCCAAAAAAATTTGCTAATTGAAATAACAAATATTTGTAATAGCAATTGTATTTTTTGTGCAAATAGTAAAATGAAAAGAAAAAGAAAATACATAAAAAAAGAATTAGTCATAAATGTTTTAAAACAAGCATATCAATTGGGAACAAGAGAAGTTGGCTTTTATACTACTGGAGAACCATTATTAGATAAAAATTTAAATGAATATATTGCCATGGCTAAAGACATAGGATATAACTATGTTTATATAACAACTAATGGAATTCTACTAGATAAATCCAAAGCTCAAGAACTGATTAATTCTGAAATAGATAGTATTAAATTATCAATTAATGGTATTAATAACAAAGATTATAAATTTATTCATGGAACAGATAAGTATGACACAGTTATGAATAATTTAAGGGACCTATATAATCTCAGAAAAAGAACGAAGTCAAGCTTTAAAATATATGTGTCATATATTTCTACAAGATATACCGATTATGATATAAATATTATAAAAAATAATTTTAAAAAGTATTGTGATGAAGTAGTAATAGTAAATGTTAGAAATCAAGCAGGGATGATGCCAGAAATAAATAAAACATTATCTTGTATAAATACTAACAACAAAGTACAAGCTGATAGAGTAGTGCCATGCCACTATGTTTTTGACACAATTAATGTAACATGTGAGGGTTTTTTAACAGCTTGTTGTACTGATTTTGAAAATTATCTAGTTTATGCCGATTTAAATAAGACAACACTAAAAGAAGCATGGCATAATGAAATAATAACTTCCCTAAGAAAGAAACACTTGGAAAATAAGTTGGGAAATACTCTATGTAATAATTGCATAAATTGTTCTTATAGTATTCCTAGCCCTCTATGCAGAGAATACATAGAAACAGAAATAGGTGAAGAGACTTTTAATAGCAATAGTGTGGAAAAAAGAATTCAAAAAAAGTTAAAAATGTAATATAAAGAACAAAGAATGGAGAGATTACGTATGGAATTAATAGATGTATACAATAACAGACATGAAAGTATGAATTATCAAAAAGAAAGAAAAAAATTAGAAGATGGAGAATATAGATTATCATGTTTTATATGGATAATAAATGATAGAGAAGAAATACTATTGCAGCAAAGACTAGCAACAGCAAAAAAAATGCCAAACATGTGGGGAACAACAGCTGGTGGAGTAATAAGCGGAGAAACAAGCCTAAATGGTGCTATAAGAGAACTAAGAGAGGAACTTGGAATAAATGTCAATAAAGAGGAGCTGGAATTTATAGGATCAAATAAGCGAATTAATGATTTTGTAGAAGTTTGGTTATGTAGAAAAAATATAAATATAAGTGAATTAATTTTAGAACCATCTGAAGTTCAAAATGCTCAATGGTTTAGTATAAAAGAATTTGAAAAAATGTTAAATGAAGGAACTGGAATAGATTCAGGTTACGAAATTTTCAAAATGTATTATGATAAGTTTTACGATAGGCATTATGAAATAATTGATGGAAAACCAGTGGCAATAAAGAATGAAAAATAATCTATTAAATGAATTTTTTACATATGAAACCAAAAATAATCTTTTTGACATTGAATTTGAATCATTTAAAATATGGGAAATATTAAGAACCTATGTTTTTATTGAAATAGAACAAATTTATAATAATTTACAACCATTGTTTCCACAAAAAAATTCTTCTAAAAAAAAACATATATCATTCAATGTAATAAATAGCATTAGATTATTTTTGATTAAAAATAGAGATTATGTTTTTCTGAATAATCCAAGAAGGGTAAAGCAAAAAAATGGTGAATATTATTGTATATATACTGATTTGCTAATTGATTTATTAAAGAAAAATCATACATGTACAACATTTGAAGATCCATATTGGGCATTGTCAAAATCAAGTAATATATCACATTTTGAACCAATAAAAACTGAAGACATATGTTATTTAGATTTTGTAGAGTTCATTTTCAAAATAAAAAAAATATTCTATAAAACGTTTAATAGAAATTACAAAAAATTACATGCAATATTAAATAAATTAGAACAAGATATTGAAAAGGAATTTAAATGTAATCTAACTGATATATTTAAAGTTGGTGAAGACAAAATTTTATACTTAGTTTTGACTAAAAAAATATATGTTAAATTAATAAAAAGAATAAAACCAAAAGCTATATTAGAATTTTACGATGCCTTTCCATCGAAAGTTGTAATAAATAAAATAGCTAAAGAACAAAACATTCCAATTATAGAAATTCAGCACGGCATAGTAACAAAAGAGAATCCTATATTTTTAAAGTATAGTGATTTATCAAGACAATATGATTGCGTGCCAGATTATGTTTTGTCTTATGGAGAAAAATTGTTAAATACCGAACATATGCCAATTAAAAAGAATAACATTTACTACGTAGGAAATTTATTTTTAAAAAGTAAAATAAATGAATATAAAAACAATATTGCGAAAAAAAAGAATATATTATTCATTTCACAATCAAATTTAGGTAAATATATAAGTGAAAGTGCGAGTAAATTGGCTGATTTGTTAAAAAAAGATAACGAATATAAAATAATATACAAAATGCATCCGTACGAAATCGGAAACAATTATGAATGTTTGAAAAAATCAAACATCGAAATAATAAACAATAGAGAAAAAGATATATATTATTATCAATCAATTTCAATTGCTCAAGTAGGAATTTATAGTACTGGTATATATGAAGGAATAGCATTTGGATTAAAAACATTTATATTGGATAATAAATATGGAACAAAAGAAATAAAAGGTATATTAAAAGAAGATAATCAAATTACTTATGTAACAGACATAAAAGAAATTGCCGAAAATATTAAAAATATTAAAGAAAACCAAAAGAATATTGATAATAAATATTGGGAAAAAGTTGATGAAAACAAAATAATTGATATAATAGACAAAATAACAAATAATTGCTGATATATCATTTAAAAGAACATTTATTGGGGGTAAATTCATGGACAAAATAATTGTAGAAAAAAACAAACTAAAAGATACTTTAGAAATAATTAAAGATATTCTTTTATATGAAAAAGATGATCTAGATGATTTATATAACAATTTCCATGGTAAAAGAGAAGACTTGTGGCGAATTGTAGAAAGAAAAAAAATTCATATTAATAATTTAAAAGCATCACTAGAAAAACCATATTTTGCTAGAGTCGATTTCATTAATGAATCTGACGATCAAAAACATACAATATACATAGGAAAAAATGGAATAAGTAAAAGCGCAAATATTGTTGTTACTGACTGGAGAGCTCCGATAAGTTCACTATATTATGATGCTGAAATTGGTAAATGTAGTTTTGATGCTCCAGAAGGTACAATTAGTGGAGAAATGACATTGAAACGTCAATATGAAATTGAACATGGAGAATTATTAAAATACTTTGATGTTGATTTAGTTTCCAATGATGCTTTACTCCAAAAATATTTAAATGATAATAATGACAATAGATTAAAAAGCATTGTTTCTACAATTCAAAAAGAACAAAATGAAGTAATCAGAAAAAATTTTTTTGATAATTTAATAGTACAAGGTGTAGCAGGTTCAGGAAAGACAACAGTAGCACTTCATAGAATTGCATATTTAGTATACAATTACATGAATCAAATAAACCAAAATCAATATTTAGTAATTGGACCTAACCCAGTATTTATAAAATATATTAAATCAGTTTTACCTGAACTAGATGTGTCAGGAGTAACTCAATCAACTTTTGAATTGTTTGCTAAGGAATATGTTGGTGGATTAATTAATATTAATTCTTCAGATAAAAAAGTAAATGATAGTATATCTGGGAAAAATCATAACGATATTGATAAATTTAAATCATCATTAAGATATAAGGATATGATTGATAAATTTATTGAGATATATTTTAATGCTATAACATACAATGATTTAAAAGTAGGAAATTTTACAGTATTAGATAAAAACATCATTATGAATACATTCAATGAAATAAATAGAATGTCTAATACAAGCCTAGAGAATAAAATAGAATTAACTATTGAAAGGTTATGTAAACACATTGATGAATATAATAGTTCCATTATATCTAAATATGATGATTACACCTATGAAATATTTAAAAATACTGAAGACATTAAAGAAAGAAACAAATTAAGAACAACTATTGCCAAAGAACGCGAAGAAATAAAAAAGAATTGTAAAGCGACTCTTAGAAAATATTTTTCTAAAGCTAAAGTAAGTCCTACTAAATTATATAAATTATTCATTTCATCAATTGAAGATTTTAATTTATATAATTATAATAATTTAAAACTACTAAAAAAAGAAACCCTAACAAATATAAGGAAAGATAATTATGATTTTGAAGATTTATCTGCCCTAATGTATATTAAATGCTCTATTTCTCCGGATAGAAAATACTCTATGCTTAGACATGTAGTTATTGATGAAGCACAAGATTTAGGTGAATTTAATTTCTATACATTAAAGAATATATTACCGAATGCTACATTTAGTATCTTTGGAGACTTAGCTCAATCAATATATGATTATCGTGGAATCGATAACTGGGAACAAGTAAACAGCATAATGTTTAATAATGATGGAGAGATAGTTAAATTCAAAAAAAGTTATCGAACTACCGCTGAAATTATGAATGCTGCAGATGCTGTCGCTGAAAGCATTGATATGGAAAAATCAGATTTAGTAGTAAGACATGGTTCTCCAGTTAAATATACCGATATAGGAATAAAAGAGTTGATTCCTAACTACATAATTAGAAAAGTAGAAGAATACAAACAAAAAGGCTATAAAACTATTGCTATAATCAGCAAATCTGATTCTATGTCACAAGATATTAATGAAGAGCTTAAAGAAAATGGCCTAAACATACCCAACATTTCCATTAATGATGATTTGACTGAAGATAAGTATAGAATATGTACAATATCAAATCAATTAGCCAAAGGATTAGAATTTGATGCTGTAATTATTAATGATGCAAGCGAAAAAAATTATTCATCAAATAATAGACTAGATATGAAATTATTATATGTTGCTATTACAAGAGCATTACATGAAATAGATATTATGTATGCTGGAGAATTAACCAAACCGTTACAACAAAACATATCTAGAGTACTAAAAAAATAAGAATAATTAATTTTATTCTTTTCAAACTATTGATAAACTAAGTCATTAGTCTGAAGGCAATTAAAGTAAATTGCCTTTTTATCTTTTATATGTTAAAATATTACGAGAGAAGAGGGATAATATGGAAAAAAGAGATATATTTATTGGTGGAGCATGGCCATATGCTAATTATTTTTTACATATTGGTCATTTTGCAGCTTTATTACCTGGTGATATCCTTGCTAAATATTTTAGAGGAAAAGGTGATAATGTTATCTATGTATCTGGATCAGATTGTCATGGAACACCAATTACTGAAAGAGCTAAAAAAGAAAATAAGAGTCCACGTGAAATAGCCGAATATTATCACAATGAGTTTGCAAATACATTTAAAAATGCTGGTTTTGAATATGATCTATATTCTGCTACAATGACTGACCATCATAAAGAATATGTTATGAAACAATTTACAAAAATGTTAGATAACGGCTATATTTATGAAAAAGAAGAAGCACAAGATTATTGTGAAAAATGTGAGAAGTTTTTATCGGATAGAGAAATTGTCGGTACTTGTCCACGTTGTGGTGGAGAAAGTACTGGTGATCAATGTGATACATGTGGATCTTCACTTGATAGTAGTGAAGTTTTAGATAAACATTGTAAAGAATG
>CACXEZ010000061.1 GCA_902766815.1 uncultured Erysipelotrichaceae bacterium
TTATGAAGTAATTTCCTAACCAAAAGATATAAAGGCATAGAAAGGAAAAAATATATGAGATTAAAACACGTAAAAGGTGCTAACGAGATAATAAGAAATGGCACCTACTATCTTCCAACTCCTAAAGACTGTAAAGGAAAATGGCAAGAAATATTTCAAAATTCCAATCCCATCTATATAGAAATTGGCATGGGAAAAGGCGATTTTTTAATTGAAAACGCCACTAAATACCCCAATATTAATTTTATAGGAATTGAAAAATATGATAGTGTATTAGTAAGAGCCATTCAAAAGTCAAACGATCTTGAACTAAAAAATTTTAAATTAATACGGATGGATGCCAACGAAATAAAAGAAGTATTTGATCATGAAATAGATCTAATCTATCTAAACTTTTCTGACCCATGGCCAAAAGACAGACACACTAAAAGAAGATTGACAAGTTCTATCTTTTTAGAAAAATATACATACATTTTTAAAAACAAAAATCATATTATTATGAAAACAGATAATAATAATTTGTTTGAATATTCAAAAGAATCCCTACAAGAATTTGGCTATACGATACAAAATAGCACAAGAAACTTATATCATTCTGAATTTCTAGAAAAAAATATACCTACAGAATATGAAAAAAAATTTGTAAATTTAGGTATAAAAATCAACTATTTAGATGCAATAAAAAATAAAAGGAAGTGAGATATGAAAAAAGAATACCAAATTCATGGTTTAGACTGTGCTGCATGTGCAAATACCCTAGAAGAAGAAATCAAAAAAATAAAAGGGGTAAAAACGATTTCTATTAATTTCATCAATCAAAAAATGATATTAGAGTATGACGGCGATAGGACATTTGAAACCATTAAGAAAAAAATAAAAGAAATAGAACCAGAAGTTTCTATAGATGATATGGATGAACCCGAAGAAGAGCATTTAAAGCAACTAATTAAAATTATAGTTTCTTTAATATTATTTCTAATAGGTATCTTATGTCCATTTTCAAAAGAATTCATACGCTATAGTATTTTATTTATCAGTTATCTCATTGTAGGATTAGAGATTATTATCAAAGCCACCCATAATCTCTTCAAAGGAAAAGTCATTGAAGAAAACTTTTTAATGACTATTGCAACAATAGGAGCCATATGTATTGGACAGTTTTCAGAAGCAGTAGCAGTCATGCTCTTTTATCAAATAGGAGAACTTTTTCAAGATTGGGCGGTTGATAAATCAAAAAGACATGTAAAAAATCTTATGGATATTAGACCAGATTATGCCAATGTAAAAAGAAATGAAAAATGGATTTCTGTAAATCCAGAAGAAGTTTTAACAGAAGAATTAATTTTAGTAAAGCCTGGAGAAAAAATTCCATTGGACGGAGTTGTAATAAAGGGAGAATCTTTTCTAGATACTACTGCCTTAACCGGAGAATCTATCCCAAGAAAAGTTAAAGTAGGAGATGATATTTTTAATGGTTGTATTAATCAATCAGGAACACTAGAAATAAAAGTAACCTCAGAATTCAAAGAATCTACAGTAAGTAAGATTCTAAATTTAGTAAGTAATGCCAGTAACAAGAAAGCAGAACAAGAAAAATTTATCACAAAACTTGCTAAAGTATATACCCCAATTGTAGTAAGTCTGGCCTTTCTAATAGCAATAATTCCTCCAATCATAACTCATATGTCATGGAAAAGTTGGCTATATCGTGCTCTTGCTTTTCTAGTAGTATCTTGTCCCTGCGCGTTAGTCATTTCCATCCCACTAAGTTTTTTTGCTGGAATTGGCATATCAGCAAAACATGGAATATTAATAAAAGGAAGCAATTATTTAGAAACATTAACTAAAGTAAAGAAAATCATTTTTGATAAGACAGGTACTTTGACAGAAGGAGTATTTCAAGTAGAGAAAATAATTGCCAAAGACATAGAAGAAGACAAATTATTGCGTCTTGTATCGTATGCAGAATACTATTCCAATCACCCAATTGCCATTTCAATAAAAGACTACTATAAAAAAGAAATAGATCCAACAAAAATAAAAAAAACAGAAGAATTATCCGGACTAGGTATCAAAGCTAAAGTATACGATAAAGAACTATTAGTAGGTAACGATAAACTAATGAAAAAATATCACATTTCTCATGAAGAAAGTAACGAAATAGGTACCGTTCTCTACATTGCTTTAGAAAAAAAATATGTCGGATTCATCTTGATTAGCGATAAAATAAAAAAAGATACCCCAGACGCTATTAAAAGCTTACAAGAACAATATCATATTGAAGCCATAATGCTAACCGGAGATAAAGACACTATTGCTAAATCAGTAAGTAAAAGACTAAATATAAATCATTATGCTGCAGAACTTTTACCACATGAAAAAGTAGATAAAATGAAAGAATGGATGAAAAATAAAAATACATCCGAAAAAATAGCTTTTGTTGGAGATGGAATCAACGATGCTCCAGTATTAGCTTTATCTGACTTAGGGATAGCTATGGGTGGCATTGGCAGTGATGCCGCCATCGAAGCCGCAGATATTGTTATTATGAAAGATGAAATATCTAAGATTACTACAGCGATAAAAATAGCCAATCAAACCCTAAAAATTGTAAAAGAAAATATTGTATTTGCCATATCAGTAAAGATTACCATTCTAATTCTCAGTGTATTTGGAATTGCTACAATGTGGAGTGCCGTATTTGCAGATGTAGGAGTATCAGTCTTAGCAATTCTAAATTCACTTAGACTCCTACACTTAAATATAAAAAATAGTAGATAATGCAATAAAGAAAATAAATTCTTTTACCAGCCTTCCAAACATAAAGAAGCATTTTGAAAATATTATACATAATAAGAAATCCTGAAATTTGAAGAAATATCAAAACATAAAAAAGATATTTCTTTTTTAAATTTTTTGCTGTGTATTAGATTTCGGGTGATGGGTGGAAGTTGTAATCAGAATATACATCATATATATCTATTGGAAAATCTTTAGAATAAATGTCGGCAATTTTTATAAATGAATTTTTACTAATAACATAATTCATTAAAGTTTGAGGTTGTTTCAAAACTTCAATAGTATATGTTAAAAATTTCTGATACACAAACCAATCTAGATAACCTTGTAGATGCTTTGTTGATACTCCAATAAAACATCTTAAAAATAAATCAATATTAGAATGTAATCCATTTATTTCTGCCAATGTAAATCCATTTAAATTTTTATAAGTTCCTGATTTCACCTGTTCAAGTTTTATATTGTTGTCTAAAGTAAATTTTTCATAAGACGATTTACAATCAGTTATTAACGTACTATTTGAATTTATTCTATCTTTAAAAGCTTTCTCTATCATTTTTGTTGTTATCGGACCATTACCAACAATCTCAAGATAAATATTGTCAAATTCATCAATTGCAGAAGCAATACATACTTGATGATTGCTAATTCCTCTTTTTGATCCTCCTTGAGATTTTCTTGGTTTAGATGCTCTAGGCATATTTGATTTTTTAGTCCCTTTTAAATTTATTGATTCATATTTTTCATCACTTTGTACTTTACCTGATAGTTTGGTACTCTTTCTAAAGATAGAAAGAGCATTTAAAACTTTGTGTCGCATACTAAAAACGGTATTTTTATTTAATCCTAATTTATTAGCTGTTTTTCTAATAGATAACTTATCAACCATACATTTAAAAAAATCTATCCAAATTTCATAACTTAATTTACTTTTATTACTCACTGTATTAGTAGTATCACAAAAACGGCGATAGCAATCTTTACATTTATATCTTTGTGTCTTTTTTTCAGAATGACCATTTTTAACTACATTAGTCGAATTACAAAATGGACACAAATGTTCAGGATTCTCTCTATGAACTAATTTAGATATTGTACTTTTATCAACTAATTTTGTTCCTAAGAGAGTTTGTAAAAATTCTATAATTCTTTCTATTTCATCTGGTAATATATTATTAATTTCAATTTTATCTATCATACTTTATTTCTCAAAAGTTGTGTTAAACTTTATGACTGATAAATCAAAATTAGTGGTATAATTAATTTAGCCAAACAAAATTTAGGAAGGAGATATCCTTAATCAGCTAGTCTACCTATATTTTGTTTGGCGATGAAATTATTTGATTTAGACTGGCTGATTAAGGATATTTTTGTATTATGAA
>CACXEZ010000062.1 GCA_902766815.1 uncultured Erysipelotrichaceae bacterium
ATTATGAAAAAATTCCATGAATCAAAAATGAAAAAAGGTAAATAATTATGAATTTAGTAGAATTAACTGAATTTATTGTTAAAAATTTAGTTACTGATCCAGAATCAGTATCAGTACGTCAATTCGATTCAGAAGAAGAATACACGCTAATAGAAGTCATTGTAAGTAATGACGATGTAGGATGTGTAATTGGAAAATCAGGAAAAATTGCGAATGCAATTAGAACTATAGTCCAAGCTTCCTCATATGCCAACAATGAAAAAAAAGTAAAAATTAATATTGATTCATTATAAGAGATACAAAATATCTCTTTTTTGATATAATTAAATAGGTGATAATTATGATATGGGATAAAACATTTAAACAAAACGAAAACGTAGAAAATAAAAAAATAACATTCAAAAACAGATATGGAATCAAACTAACAGCAGATTTGTACTTGCCAAAAAATAAAACAACAAAACTACCAGCAATAGCAATATCAGGACCATTCGGAGCAGTAAAAGAACAATCAAGCGGACTATATGCACAAGAATTAGCATCTCGAGGATTCATAACAATTGCCTTCGATCCATCTTTCACAGGAGAATCAGAAGGAACACCAAGATATATGGCAAGTCCAGACATAAACACAGAAGACTTCCAAGCAGCAGTAGACTACCTATCAAATAATGAAGACGTAGATAAAGAAAAAATAGGCATAATAGGAATATGTGGTTGGGGAGGAATGGCACTAAACGCGGCAGCACTAGATACCAGAATAAAAGCAACCATAACATCAACAATGTATGATATGTCAAGAATAAAGGCAAATGGATACTTGGACGAAGAAAATAATGAAGAAAAAAGATATGAAAAAAAACAAGCATTAAACAATCAAAGAACAATGGACTATAAAACAAACACATATGAAAGAGCAGGAGGTGTAGTAGACCCACTACCATCTGATGCACCGTTTTTTGTAAAAGACTACTATGACTATTACAAAACAAAAAGAGGATATCATGAAAGAAGTTTAAACTCAAACGATGGATGGAATAAAATAGGGTGCATGTCATTCATGAATCAACCAATACTAAAATACTCAAACGAAATAAGAAGTGCAGTATTAATGATTCATGGAGAAAAGGCACATTCATGCTACTTCACAAAAGATGCATATAAAGAAATGATAAATAACAACAAATATAAAGAAAATAAAGAATTATTAATAATACCAAATGCAGTACACACAGATTTATATGACAAGAAAGATATAATACCATTTGATAAAATAGAAGAATTCTTTAAAATAAACCTAAAATAAAAGTATTAGAACAACTCTAATACTTTTTTATTACTTCTTTTTGTACTCTTTTAAAACAGGTTGAATTTGCTTATCCTCTAAAGCACTCTCTATAGTAGGAACTAACATATCAAAATGAGAAATTAAAGAATTAGGTTTATTCTCATAATTATCCTGACCAAATGGAACAAAATAAATATTCTTAGTATTTAGTAACTTCATAATATTCTCACCATTCATACCAAGACCATCATTAGTAGAAACACCTATAACAATAGGACTACCATTTCTAAGAGTTGCTTTCGTAGCCATAGTAACAGGACTATCAGTAATACCATGAGCCAGTTTAGCTATATAATTACCAGTAGCAGGAGCAACAACTAATAAATCCAGCTTTTCACTAGGACCAAACCTTTCAGCTTCAATAATACTAGAAACAACTTTATTACCAGTAATACGCTCTAACACCTCTTTAAAATCTTTACCCTTACCAAACCTAGTATCACAATTAACAACACCAGGCGAAGCAATAGGAATAACATTATATCCAAGTTCAACCAATTCAAGCACATTATTCATAATTTTCTCAATAGTACAATAAGAAGAAGTAATCGCAAAACCAATCTTCATATTAATCCCCCAAAACACTATTAATCTTACGACTCAAAATCTTACCAGAAGTCTTAGGCGCCACCTTACCAGGAATACCTAAATAAAGCTTATTCTTGATAAAAAACTCATCCAAAACTTCTCTATCAATACCATGAGGATGAGAAGCAATATCCAATACATAACACTCTCGGTTAATATACTTAATCAAAGAATTATCAATAACTGTACAAGCAGCAGTATTAATAATAACATCAGTATTACCAATTTCCCTAATCAAGTC
>CACXEZ010000063.1 GCA_902766815.1 uncultured Erysipelotrichaceae bacterium
AATTCATTATATGCTGATTCAGATATTCCCCATGGTAAATGATGATTAACTTTATTAATAAAGTCTTTTTGACAGAAATATGCAAAATTATATGATTCATCAAGTAACGTATTTGGATAATTTTTCATGAATAATAAAGGCATATAATACTCAAATGATGTTCCACTCCATGAAATTAATCCTTTTCTACCTTTATAAGTTGTTAGTGATTTGTCTAAACAAAACCAGTGTTTGCTTGGAACTTCTCCTAAACATATTGCAATATAACTCGTTAAGCGTGATTCACTTGCAAACTTATTATAGTTATAAATTGATAGTTTACCTTCATCTTCGTCATATCCGATACTAAATACATTTTTCTTTGTATATAGCTTTTTAAAGTTTGTATTTTTTATTAATTTATCACATAATTTAACTAATTTTTCTTCTTCCAAATCATTTAAGAACTCTCTTACAACTATATAACTTGCAACTAAGTTTCCTGAGTCAACTGTTGAGATAAAGTTTGGACTCATAGCTTTTTTTGTTTTTATATTATACCAGTTGTATAGATGGCCGTGCCATTTTTTCAATGAATCAACTGAATCTAATATTTTACCTAATAAATCAATTGCTTTTTCTTTGTCAATGAACTCCAATTCATATGCACTTACTACACTTGTTAAGGCATATCCTATAGCAGTTGGAGATGTTCTCATATCAAGTTTTTCTTCTCTATTTTCTTGATAATTATCAGGAATTAAGTAGTTGTACTCTTCTTTTAAATTATCTTCAAAATATTTCCATGTTCTCTCAGCTAATTCTTTAATCTCATCAACTTTTTTTTCTTTTAATTCAATTTGAGTATGATCAATATCTCTACTTACTAGATATAATACAAATGGTCCACTTATAAATACTAAAGCGATTACTATTGCTAAATAATTTGATTGAATAATTCCTATTGCAATAAAAATCATTGCAGTAAATATATTTGGGATAAAGTTGTGAATATAATTTTTTAAACTACCATCAACTGTTTTTTCAACTTCTTCCGCAGTTATCCAGTTAAGCAAGTTTTTATGGCTATAGAATAATCTATATAAAGTTCTAAAAAATGCATCCATATATAATTTTGAATAATATGGAATTGTTGCAAATACTATGTAAGAACGTAATAATATACTTTTTCCTCCAAAGTATAAGTTTTTATAATAAACACTTTTCTTTTTCTTTTCTTTACCATTAACTTTACTTCTCAAGAAGAATAGTATTGATATAGCTATTTCTAGTACTACGAATGATACCCAGAAAATTGATTTTCTGATACTTCCTGAAAATGCTAATAATAATATAATTAATAGCATTGGATTTAAAAACATTCTTACAATATTATCAAGTATTTTATATTTTCCTAATAAATTGATTGGATTTTTAATTTTTCTATTGCCTTTATTTGGAACTTTATTTTTTAACCAACCAATTATTTGTGTATCTCCTCTTGCCCATCTATGATGTCTTGTTACATCTGTTAAGAATTTTGATGGAAAATCATCTATCAATTCAATATCTGATACGTAACCACATCTTAAATAGTTACCTTCTAATAAGTCATGAGATAGTATCAAGTTATCAGGAAATGTTTCTGATAAAATTTTATCAAATACTTTTAAATCGTATATTCCTTTTCCTACAAAGCTTCCTTCACCAAATGTATCTTGATATACATTTGGAACAACTGCTGAGTAGGTATCAAATCCACCTATTCCCGCAAATATTTGACTATATAAACTTTTATTTGTTGCTTCTATATCTACACTTACTCTTGGTTGCATTAAACCATATCCACTTATTACTTTTGTTTGATTTTTATTTAAAATTGGTTTGTTTAATGGATGTGCCATTGCACCTACAAGATTTAATGCAGAATTCAATACTAATTTTGTATCAGTATCTAGAGTTATTACGTATTTAATATCAAGTTTTTTGCCATCAAGCATATTAACATTAAAGTATTTTGAATTGTCTAGCGACTCACCTAGTAATACCTTGTTGAATTGTATTAGTGCTCCTCTTTTTCTTTCATAACCTAAATTGGTATTTTCTTTCTTATTCCACACTCTTTTTCTATACATAAAATAGAAAATTTCTTTTTTGTACTTACCATTTAATTTTTCAGCATATTCTCGACCATATTCAGATATTTCTTTATCATAATCCTCTATTTTTTTATCACTTGCTTTTACATCTCCTAGAAGTGTAAAATACAAATTTTCGGTTTTATTTACTAAATAGAATGATTCAAGGATATCAAACATTTCTTTAATTTTCTTTGTATTTGATACAATCGTAGGGATTACTACCATTGTCTTTGAATCTTTAGGTATTCCTTTAGAATAATCTAATTTTGGTATTACTGTTGTTTTTACGCAATTAATTAGAAGTTCATTTAAAATTTGACTAATTAATTGACTTATTGGAATAAACATAATAATGAATCCCAATATTCTAAAACGAATAAA
>CACXEZ010000064.1 GCA_902766815.1 uncultured Erysipelotrichaceae bacterium
AATGCAAAATAATCGTTTTCGTGTATCTTATATGATTGTGATTATTTTAGTAGGAATACTAGCGTTTTATTTAGGATTTAGCAACCAAAACAATAACGTACCATCTACAGTATATCAAGTATATCTAGATGGAAATGTGGTAGGTACAGTAAATGATCAAGATAAATTAGAAGAATACATCAACAAAAAAGAAGAAGCAGTCAAGAAAAAATACGGTGTTAAGAAAGTATATATGCCTACAGGAGTTACCATAAAACAAGTAACTACCTATAGCAAAAATATAGACACTAACGAAGAAATTTATCAAAAAATTGTCGATAAAAAACAATTCACCATTAAAGGAACTATTATTACTATCAAAGACAAAAATGATAAAGAAAAAGAACCCAAGTACATCTATACACTAAATAAACAAATATTTGATGATGCAGTAGTAGAATTAATCAAATCCTTTGTAACAGATGAAGAATACGAATCATATATGAACAGCACCCAAAAAGAAATTGTTGATACAGGAAGTATTATTAGAAATATTGATATCGATGAAGATATTACTTATAAAAATGCCTACATTTCCATCAATGAAAACATTTTTACAAATTCTTCTATTTTAGCAAAATACCTATTATATGGAACGATAGATAAACAATCTACTTACATCGTAAAAGAAGGCGACACTGTTGAAACAGTTGCAAATCAAAACAAATTAAATGTTCAAGAATTCTTAATAGCAAATTCTAATTTTAAAAGTGCTAATACCTTACTTTATGCAGGACAAGAAGTAAATGTCGGGTTAATTAATCCATTACTTAGTGTCGTAGTAGAAGTAAATAGTATTCGTGACGAAGAAGTTGCCTTTTCAGTTAGTGTTCGATATGATGAAAATGAAGCAAAAGGAATCGAATACGTTACCCAAGAAGGAGAAAATGGCCTATATAGAGTTAGTCGTGAACATCAATATATCAATGGACAGCTATCTGACTCAGTAAAATTAAATTCCGTAGAATTAAAGCCCAGTGTAAATAAAGTAATTGTTCGTGGAGATAAAGAAATTCCCCATATCGCTGACCTATCTTATTGGGCATGGCCAACAGAAACACCATACACTATTACAACTTATTATGGATATCGTTGGGGATCAATGCATGCCGCAATTGATATCTATTATGGATATGGTTCTAATATCTATGCTGCCAATAATGGCACAGTAATAGAAGTGAAAGGCGGATGTGTAGCGGGTAATTTATCATGTAATGGCAGACAAGGAAACTATGTCATTATCAATCATAATATAGGAAATTATTATACCATCTATATGCATATGGCCTCATTTCAAGTACAAGTTGGTCAAGTCGTCAGTCGTGGACAAATTATAGGAAAAATGGGAAATACTGGAGAAGTATACCCAGTACCATCAACTTATAGTCCTTATAGTGGTACCCATTTGCATTTTGGTACCTATAAAGGCAATCCTCATGGTGGCGGTAGCCCCTTTGATCCCCTTAGTCTATATTAATGAAATTCATTGTATTATCAAGTGGTAGCAAAGGGAACACTACCTATATAGAATGTGGAAACACCAAAATTTTAATCGATCTAGGAAACAATTGTAAGTATGTAGTAAATAAATTGAAAGGTATTGGGGTAGACGCAAAAGATATTGATGGAATCTTAATAACTCATACTCACGTAGATCATATTAAAGGACTAAAAGTATTTTTAAATAAATATAATACCAAAGTATATTTAACCAAACTAATGATAAGTGAATTAAATTATATTACCAATTATCAACCAATTACATTAGGTAGTTTTTCAATAAAAGACTTTACCATCGAAGTTATAAAAACAAGCCATGACGCAAATGACTCAGTAGGATATATAATAAAAGGAGAGGGAAGAACAATAGTCTATATCACAGACACGGGATACATAAATGAAAAATATTTTAAAATCCTTACAAATGCCGATGCTTATATCCTTGAAAGTAATCATGACATAGAAATGCTTTCCAATGGAAGATACCCCTTTCATCTAAGACAAAGAATTCTAGGGGATAAAGGACATATCTCTAATTATGACTGTTCTAGATATTTATCAGAATTTCTAGGAGATAAAACAAAATGTATCGTATTAGCCCATTTATCTGAAGAAAACAACACACCAAAGCTTGCATATGATGCTCTAATGGAAAGACTAAAAGAAGATGGAAAAACATTTGATAAAGTTATTATTGCAAAACAAGACGAAGAAACAGAGATGGTGGAAGTATGATCAGAATTATTTGTGTAGGAAAATTAAAAGAAAAATTTTATCAAGAAGCAACATTAGAATACTTAAAAAGATTACAAAAATATCATAAAGTAATAATAGAAGAAGTAATGGATAGTAATATGAAACAAGAAAGTATACTAATCCAAAAAAAAATTCATGAAAAAGATTTTGTAGTCACATTAGAAATAGAAGGGAAAGAAATGAGCTCTAAAGAATTTTCTAATTTTTTAGACAAAACCTTTCTCAAGACAAGTTCCATCATTTTTATCATAGGAGGAAGTGATGGACTATCTGAAGAAATAAAGAAACGAGCAAATGAAAAAATATCTTTCTCAAGATTAACATTTCCTCATCAATTATTTAGAGTAATTTTGTTAGAACAAATTTATCGAGGATTTAAAATTATAGCAAACGAAAGCTACCATAAATAAAAGGAGGTAATCATATGAACTTTACACTAAATTTTCAATACAACTCCCTTGTAGTATTAACCTTCTTTTTCATTTCTCTATTTGCCCTTATCTTAAATCAAATAACAAAAGGAAAAAGTAATAAACAAATATTTTCATGTTATAGAAGTTCCATCCTAAACCCGCTTACTTATATAAGACTACTTACACATATCTTTGGACACGAAGGATGGAACCACTTTAAAAATAATTTTCTAATTATACTTTTAATAGGACCAAGCCTAGAAGAAAAATATGGGAGCATCAATCTAATAATCATGATTATGATAACAGCTATCACCACTGGAATTTTACATAACATCTTCAAAAATACAAGACTATTAGGAGCTAGCGGTATAGCCTTCATGTTAGTATTATTAAGATCATTTGTAAACATTGAAGAAGGAAATATCCCCCTAACGCTAGTACTAATATGTCTATTCTATGTAATAGATGAAATAAAAGATGGATTATTCAAAAAAGATCACATTTCTCATTTAGGACATTTAACAGGTGCAATATGTGGAATCTGCTTTGGATTTTATTTTTTAAATCATAATTCATTGATTGATTTATATAACATATTAAAATCATTGATATAATAGAGAGGAAAATACTATGAAAGATCTAAAATTTAGAGTAGAGAAAGAAAATGATCTAGTAAAATTTCTATCCATGAAAGGACTAGCAAAAAATAAAATTAAAACCTATGTAAAACTAGGATTTATCTATCTAAATAACACCAAAGTAACCAAGTTACCCATCACAATAAAAGAACAAGATATAATAGAAATTAAAAAATTATCACCACTTAAAACAAGTTTTGAAATATTATACGAAGATAATAATTATTTAATCGTAAATAAAGAAGCTGGACTATTAACAATCAGCACCAGCAAAGAAAATAAACACACTGAACTCACCTTATACAAAATGGTAAGAGAATATTTAAATCAAAAGAAAGAATATGCTTTTATCGTCAACAGAATTGATAAAGAAACATCCGGAATTGTCGTATTCGTTAAGAATATATCCCTAAAAGAAAAGCTCCAAAATAATTGGAATCAATTAGTGAAAAAACGTGGATACATTGCAATAGTAAGTGGTAAAATTACTAAGTCAGGAAGAATAGAAAACTATCTATATGAAGACAAAATGACATTTTCACACAGTACCAAAATAGGAGGAAAACATGCCATAACAAATTACAAACCAATTCATAATAACAATCAATATACAATGTTAGATATTAACATAGAAACAGGAAGGAAAAATCAAATACGCGTCCATATGTCAGAAATGAACCATCCTATCATTGGAGATAAAAAGTACAAGTGTATAGATAATCCCTTACATAGATTAGGACTACATCACTATGAAATCACCTTTCAAGATCCAATTAGCAATGAAATATTAAAAATAATAAAGAAAGCACCAAAGGAATTTTATGATCTATTTTCTAATCATTAATTTCATAACGTTACTTTTATGTTTTATTGATAAAAAAAACGCTATCAAGAGAAAGGATCGCATTCCAGAAAAAGTCTTATTATTTCTATCATTGATCGGAGGATGTTTTGGAATGCTAATAGGTATGAATTTATTTCACCACAAGACACAAAAATTAAAATTCAAATTAGTATATCTCTTTTGTATTCTATGGGTAATATTATATCTTAATTCAAAATAAAGAACAGATGTAACAAAAAAAAGTTGACACAAGTCAAAAGGTATGATAAGATAAAATACATAAAGAAAAGGAGGAGAAAAAATATGGCAGTTAAAATTAGACTAAAAAGAATGGGAGCAAAAAAAGCACCATTTTACAGAATTGTGGTAGCAGACTCTAGAAGTCCTAGAGATGGTAAAGTAATCGAAACATTGGGTACTTACAATCCACTAACAAATCCGGCTGAAATCAAAGTAGACGAGGAAAAGACTTTAGCAAGACTAGCAACTGGAGCACAACCTACAGATACAGTAAAAAATATTTTAAGTAAAGCTGGAATTATGGAAAAATTTCATAATCAAAGACAAGGGAAGTAATGATGGATTTTGTACTATTAACAAAAACTATAGTAGATATGCTTGTTAAGAATAAGGAAGCTGTATCCGTTAGTGAGTATGAAACTGATGATGAAAATTTAATTCAAATTGAAGTTATGGTAGATTCTGATGATCTAGGGATTGTAATCGGTAAAAACGGAAAAACAATTACATCTATTCGAAATATTGTACAAGCAAGTGCGACAATAAATGGTGGAAAAAAAATAAAAATCAATGTTGATTCTTATTAATAAAGTTAAACAAAAAGAGGGTTCTTCGAATTTTTATGGACCCAAAGGAAAATTAGACTAAAATTTTGAGTCTAATTTTTTTCACATAAAAACAAAAGAGATTGCAACATTATAACTAATTCCATCTTAAAATTATTAAATATGGAAAATGAAAACTTAAATTTCTATGAATTTTTAGAAAAGCATCAAGTTAAAGATAAAAAGATGTCTAGTCATATTAGGATATTTAAAAAATGATTTTGAATATTATCCTAAATGTGAATGAATTATCGAACATACAATGATAAAAAAGAAATAGATACATCTTTAATTAAAATAAAACATCTGAATTAACTGCATATTTAAAATTAAATAAACAAATTTATAAATATAAAAATTGTCATAGAAAAACTACAGCTCAATCTTCTATTGTTGACTACGGGTGTTACATTAGCAATAATACTAAACTTGCTGTATTTGCCTGTGCTAAAGAGCAAACACCAAAGTCTTTAATTTCAAGAGTATAGACTATCCGCCCAAAGCTATATGTATAGATGAAATACCATTTATGAAAAAAATTTAGATATTTTAAAGAATTAATGACTGAAACCGATGTTGTAGATTACTTGTTAGATAAAGATAAAATACTAGAGAACTCTTATGACCTATATTAAGATATATCATATTATTTAAACATAGAAATTATGAATCATTTCATAGAATTATTAATGAACAATATGATAATATTTCAAAAGAGATAAAGAGCACTCTAAAAACTTTTAGAAAATATTCAGAATATATATAAAAATCCTTTAACCTATTCTTATAATA
This sequence comes from uncultured Erysipelotrichaceae bacterium, assembly GCA_902766815.1. Next base: position 5,831 of record CACXEZ010000064.1, read on the forward strand.
ATGGAGTTATGGAAGAAATAATAATACTTGTAAACTAATGAAACGAATATCTTTTGATTATAAAAATTTTAGAAACACGAAAGCAAGATTAATGATTATTACAAATATTTTTAGAAAGTCAAAAAGAGAGTACCATACAAAGTACAGTACTCTACAATTTGTATAATTTTTTATACTGGGTCCATCAAAATTTTAAGACCCCCTTTTATTTTATAATATAAGGATTGTCATAAGTTCCATCACCAGATACATACAACGCATCTTTAACTAAATGGAATACATGTCTAACATAAGCAGAACCATTAGCAGAAGATAAGTTAGCACTTTTGTCAATACGATACACATTATAAGTTTTCTCACTATTAGCAGTCATCACCCACCAAGGATACTTGTATTTAGCCAAATAATTATAATTCATACAAGAAGCACTAATACTAGTAGTACAATTTGCATCCAAGCTAGCATTCATATAGTCATATAAAGGAAGTAACCCAATAAACTGATTCTCCATAACAACACCTTTTTCCAAAGTTCCAGTTTTATCAGTATCTTTGCTACTTCTTTTACCAATAGCTAGAGGATAAGCAACCACTAAAGATTTATAATCCACTAAAGTAGTTTTATTAACACCTAAAATAGTCGTACCACGATATAAATTATCCAAATATTCTTTTATTTTACTAACAGAATAATCATTAATTCCAATAATAGAATTTTTATCAATATTATAACGATCATCCCATACCATAGACTCAGACTTTTCTGCATAAATAATCACAGCTTCCTCATTAGAAAACTTAACAATTCTATACATCTTACCAGATAATTTTAAATAGTTATGAACCGAATCCCCACGAAAGACTAGTTCTTCATTTAAATTATATAAACCATTACCATTTTCTACAATAGGTTGATATTCCTTGATATAATCAATAAACTTTAAGGTTTTATATTTAGTACCACAATCAAGATTTGGAGTATATCGATAAGTTTGATTAACATTAGTAATCATAACACTTCCTTTGCAACTAACACTATCATCCTTCAAGTACTCATCAAGTTTTTTCATTTCCTCTGTTCTAACTAAATCACTAACCGACAAGGTAACAGAATCATTAATATTTTTTGGTAAATTATTACTATTCTTAGTCATATAATTTTTAGCAGCCTCTAACATAATATTTTCAATCTCAGAATAAGATCTCTTATAAAAGAATTTATTATAAATAAAGGCTCCTCCAAATAAAATAACAATAATTAACACTAAAAAAGTAACAACCAAAATAATTTTTTTCTTCCCAATTTTTTCAATTTTTTCTTTCATTAAAATCCCTCACTCACTCGAAATAATTATATCAAAAAAAACACTGTTTTTCAACTAAACCTTAAAAAGAAACAAAAAATTCACAAAAAAGAAATTTTTTTCTTGAAAAATAAAACAAAATGTGTATAATATATTTCAAAAAGAGGTGTGATTATGTTGATTGGGAAAAGAATAAAAGATATGAGAATAGAGAAAGGGTTAAGTCAACAGGAGCTTGGTGAATTATTAGGAGTAACTAAAGTATCTGTATGTGGCTATGAAAATGGGACAAGAACACCTAGTTTAGAAACATTTAATCTATTAGCAGATGTATTTGGGACAACAACAGATTATTTACTAGGAAGGGAAATCACCATTCGTTCTGAAGATGGAGCAGAATACTTAGGAAACATCTCTAGAGATGATATAGAAATTGTAAAAGAATTAAAAAACAACACTAAATTATATGAAAGACTTTCCAAAGATAGTAAAAGATATGTAAGTCTTATCAATAAGAAAATGATCTAAAAAACAACAGAAGTTGTTTTTTTAGATCGTTTTAATTTATCTAATGATATCTTAAAGGAAGAAGTATGGTAATTTCTATCTTATCTTTTTCAACTTCTCTGGAATTATTATGCAATCATTTAGTGCATCTATAATTAATTCTGAAAGTGACCTGACTCTCAATGATATACCTATTTTAAATTGTTCAACAATTCTACCTCTATATTTTAATATTTGATTCAATAAATCATTACATCGATTGCAAAACACTGGTTCTTTATTTTCATCTAATATAAACTTACCTTTATCAAAAACTACAGTATTAATATGTGCAGCAAAAGCAAAACCATTTCCATAAGCATATAGTCCAACGCAACATTGTAAATTCTCAATATATAATTGTGACTTTTCATTAGTGAATATTCTCCATTCATGCATAGGCACATGCTGTATATTTTTTATAGTTATATCATCTAAATTAAAATTCCAAATTTTTAACGCGCATCCAATCAAATCTTTATCAAATTCCATTGATTTACTTCCCAAATATAGGTATAATGACATAGCCATTATGCAAGTATGTTTCTAAATTAACGTAATCACATAAATGTTATATCAAAATTTAAAAGATAATAAAACTCAAACAATTGACATAAATTCAAAAGTTCGAGTTTGGTATCAATTTGGTAGCCAGTACGGGTACAAAAAAACACTCGCAAAGCCTTGTAATATAAGGAGTAGTATTTTTATTACTCCCAAAATTACTCCGA
>CACXEZ010000065.1 GCA_902766815.1 uncultured Erysipelotrichaceae bacterium
ACTACTTATGCATGGTTTACATCTAATAAGACTGTTACTGTAAGTGATATTAATGTTAATGTTGCAACTAGTGGTGGTATCCAAATATCTACAGATGGTACTACTTGGAAATCTGTAGTTACTAATGCAGATATTACTGGAGCTATAAATAAATATAGTACTGCTGCAAATCAAATACCTGCAACTTTAGAGCCTGTATCAACAGGAGTAGCTAGTTTAAATTCAGATGGATATCTTCCAATGTATTATGGTACAGTTGTAACAAGTGAAAGTACTACAAATAATGGACAATATATTTTAACTGCTACTGATGTTACAACTCCATTAGATAATAGTAAAACTGGTCAATCCACTACAGCCGGAACTAACGGTAAATTTGTTGTATTTGATTTATTCTTTAAAGTAGATGCTGAAAATGCTGGTGAAACTACTAAACAAATATATTTAACAACATCTTCAGATGTAATTGCTGATAGTAATGATACTGGTATAAAAAATGCAGCTAGAGTTGCTTTTGTAAGAGAAGGCGAAGCAGCTAATGGTGCTGATTTAGCTGAAGTCCAAGCATTAAAAACTAGTACAGTTAATAATAATGTCTTTGTATGGGAACCTAATTATGATGTTCATAAAGCAACTGGTGTAAGTAATGCTAGAGATGTATATGGAATTACAACAACAGAAACAGGAGGATCAGCACTATCTTATTCAGGAATAATCGATACAATAGCAGCAAGTGATGATATCTTACTTGGTCAAGCTACTGCTACAAAAAATAGCTCAAAATTTGCCGATGTAACTCCTACGCTAACAACAGCAGCAGGATGGACTAGTGGTACAAATTATGAACAATTCCTTAGTTTAAGTACAAATAAAATAACTAAAGTAAAAGTATATTTCTGGGTGGAAGGTCAAGATGTTGACTGTGAGAATAATGCATCAGGTGGTAATATTACTTTAAGATTACAATTTAGTTTAAATAGTACAAGTAGTGGTAACTAATCAATAATAAAATATAAATAACACATCAAAAAATGATGTGCTATTTTTTTATTAAAAACACAATATATTATAGCAATTTCCCAAAAAAATACTATTTTTATGATATAATGAACATTGGAAGTGATATTAATGGAAACAAAATATGAATTCTTTATAGCAGGTAAAACTAGAAATAAAGATAATATACTAAAAATATGTGATATATTTGATAAATTTAATATTTCATATTATTGCTTTTTAAAAAATGATGAAACAATGAATAGTTACGGAAAAGATAACCAAACTGAAGAAGAAAAGATGCAAGTATTTGAAAGTTTAGGATTAAAAAGTGATATTGTCTTAAAGATATTTAATGAAGATTTAGAAAGTGAAAAAAAATCAAAAAACTTTTTATTAGTTTTACCAGCTGGTAAATCAGGACATATCGAAGCGGGAATTGCCTATGGTATGGGTAAAAAATGTTATGCTATTGGTGAATATGATGCTACAGATTCACTATATAACATTTTTGAAACAATATTTGAAAACGAAGAACAATTAGAAGAATTTTTAAAAGATTATAATAAATAAGGTGATAATATGAATGTAATATTTTTAGATTTTGATGGGACTCTTAACACAATACATTATTCTTCTAATGAAGATATTGAAAGAAGAATAAAAATACTAGCTGATATTTGTAAAGAATACAATTGCAAAGTTGTTATTGAAGCATCAGCCAAAGAAACAATAGATGAAGAAACGCTTAAGACAAATAATAAATGGGTAAAGTTCATATTTGATTGCTTCAAAAAATATAATATTGAGTGTATTGGAAGAACTCCAAATGTAGAAAAAAAACTTAATAATTATAGTTATATTTCTAGTTGGAAAGAAGACGAAATAAGATTATATTTATATAGACATCCTGAAATAGAACACTATTGCGTAATAGATGATGATGATTTTGCACCTAGAAATTCTGACTTAAACAAAGTAAGAAATCATCTAGTTAAAACAATATATTATTCAAATAATCCTGAAGAAGAAGGATTATTAGAAAAACATAAAACAGAAGTTGGCAATGTTCTAAAACTAGATAATGAAATAAAAAAATTAGCTTTAAGAAAAAACAAAAAAATTAGGTAATAAACTTAATCTTTTTTATGTTATAATAAATATGGAGGTAATAAAATGAACTATAAAAAAATTGTTGTAGCAGGTGGAGGCATCCTAGGAAGCCAAATCGCCTATCAAAGTGCTTACTGTGGTTATGATGTAACTATTTTAATTAGAAAAGAAGATAATAAAGAAGATTTACAAGAAAAATTAGATAACCTATCAAAAACATACAATGAAACAATCGAACTAATGGCTACTAAAGAAGGAAAGACAAATGGTAATTGGGCTAGGGGAATAGCTGATATTGATAGTTTCAATAAAGAAGAATGCTTAGAAAAAAATAAAGAAGTTTTAAATAAGATTACTATTGAAACAGAACAATCTTTAGCTCTAGAAAATGCTGATCTAGTAATAGAATCAATCACTGAAAACTTTGATATTAAAGTATTATTCTACAAAGAAATAGCACCACTTCTTCCGGAAAAAACAGTAGTTGTTACAAACTCATCAACACTATTACCATCAAAATTAGCTAAACATACAGGTAGACCAAATAAATATCTATCACTTCATTTCGCTAATTCTATATGGAAAAATAATATAGCAGAAGTTATGAAACATAGTGGAACTGATGATAAATATTTTGAAGAAATAATTTCTTTCGCTGAATCTATTAATATGATTCCTTTAAGAGCCAAAGGAGAAAAATCTGGATACATACTTAATTCTATGTTAGTACCATTTCTACTTAGTGCCATGGATTTATTAGCAAATGGCATATCAGATCCAAAAACAATAGATAAAGCTTGGACTTTAGGAACAGGTGCTCCAAAAGGACCTTTCCAAATAATGGATATAGTAGGATTAGAAACAGCTAGAAATATTGTTTTACAATATCAAAAAGTACCAGATTTATTTGATCCATTATTAAAGAAAATGATGTTACCATATAATTATGATGGAATGTTGGAAATATTAAATAAATATATGGAAGAAGGAAAAACAGGTAAAGCATCTGGAGAAGGATTTTATAATATAAAAAAGAATCAATAACTTGATTCTTTTTTTAACAATGATGTGGAGGAGGACAGTTATTTCCGTATCCATTATTATTAAATAAAACAAAGAATATTATAAGGACAACAACAATTATCCACAACCAACTATTATTATAATATCCTGGATATCCATAATACATAATATTAACTCCTTTCAATATATTATATTTATATTAAATAAAATAGAGTATAATGGATACCCATAAAAAAACCTCTCAAAACGAGAGATAATAATTCAAAGTGGTGGTTTCAGGTGGAATTGAACCACCGACACGAGGATTTTCAGTCCTCTGCTCTACCGACTGAGCTATGAAACCAAAAAAAATTGGCGGTTCGTACGGGATTCGAACCCGTGGTCTTCTGCGTGACAGGCAGACGTCATAGGCCTCTAGACTAACGGACCAAAATGGTTGCGGGAGCTGGATTTGAACCAACGGCCTCTGGGTTATGAGCCCAGCGAGCTACCAGACTGCTCCATCCCGCGATAAGCTAATTAAATGGCGGAGGAAAAGGGATTCGAACCCCTGCGTCACTCTCGTGGCCTCCCGGTTTTCAAGACCGGTCCCTTCAACCAGACTTGGGTATTCCTCCATTAGATTGGTGCCTGAGGTCGGACTTGAACCGACACGAGGGTTAAATCTCGCAGGATTTTAAGTCCTGTGCGTCTACCTATTCCGCCACTCAGGCATAACTTGCGCTTGCTAGTTAATTATATAACATTTTTTCTTGTTTGACAACCTTTTTTTATAATTTTTCTTAAAAATATTGAATTTTTCCTTATTTTATTATATACTATGTATGTGTGAAGAAAAAATGCGCCCATAGCTCAACTGGATAGAGCGTCTGGCTACGGACCAGGAGGTTGTGGGTTCGACTCCTACTGGGCGCGCCATTTATTAATAAATCTCTAATATAATATTAGAGTTATTTTTTTAAGGAGGAACTATGGCTACATTTGAAGATTTTATGAAATTAGATATAAGAGTGGGAACTATTATTAAGGCTGAAAATTTTGAAAAAGCAAAAAGACCTGCTTATAAATTACAAGTAGACTTTGGAGAAGAAATTGGTATTAAAAAAACATCCGCTCAAATAACAAACCACTATACTACCGATGACTTAATTGGTAAACAAGTCCTTGCGGTAGTTAATTTTCCACCTAAACAAGTCGCAGACTTTATGTCTGAAGTATTAGTCCTTGGTACCTATAGTGATGGTGGTGTCATTTTAATAACACCAGACATTAAAGCTAAAAATGGAGATAGATTAGGATAAGTAAGAATATTTTACTTGTTTTTTTATTTACATGAATAGATAAAAAGTAAAAAT
>CACXEZ010000066.1 GCA_902766815.1 uncultured Erysipelotrichaceae bacterium
CCAAAGTAAAATATGAAACCGCAAATGTCTGATTTGAGTGCTAAAGCATCTGGAGAGCCGTTGCAAATGAGAGGATTAATGCATGTTTTAAGTTCAAATTATACTGAAGGAATGTCTTTAGATGAATTACAAATAGCAGTTGGTTCTGTAATAAAGAAACAAATACAAGAATCACTTCAAAATTTAGATGCTTCGTCTATTCAAGTAGTTATGTCTTTTCTGCAAAGTGTGGATTATACTCTTACCATTGATAATAATAAAGAAATTCGTTCGGGAAGGTCAATGTAACTAGTTGATATCACAATTAATTGTAAAGGGTTAATTGTGGTTTTTACTTTAAAAATATACAACGGATAAATTTGTAAAACCGTTGTATTTGTTTTGTTTAGGGGCTATAATAATTGTCACGTAGTTTATATCAAGTGAAATGAGTGATAATATGTTTAATTTAGTTAGTAAATATACTCCTAATGGAGATCAACCTGATGTTATAGAAAGTTTAGTTAAGGGTGTTAAAGAGGGAAAGAAGCATCAAGTTTTGTTGGGGCTACTGGAACTGGTAAGACTTTTACGATTGCAAATGTAATTAAAGAAGTAAATAAACTAACATTAGTAATAGTCCATAATAAAACACTAGCTGGACAGTTATATTCGAAGTTAACGGAGTTCTTCCCAAAGAACGAAGTGTGCTATTTTGTTTAAAATATTTTTGCCTGAATTATATTTAAAAATGTAATTATTATTAAATTATGGGTAAAATAATAAAGTAAGGAATAAATGTCGGAATAAATGTCGGAATAAATGTCGGAATAAATTGATTTTTGATAATATTAATGATATTATATTTATATGGAGGAATGCTAAATGAATTTAGGAATGGAGTCAGAAATTTTAGAATTTAAAAAGAGTACGAGTGAATTAGAAAAAGGTGTAATATCTTTATCTTCAATGTTGAATAAGCATGGGGAAGGAACTGTATATTTTGGTGTTTCAAATGATGGAATCATTTTAGGGCAAAATAATATTAATGAAAACACATTAAGAGATGTTTCAAGAAAAATAAGTGAAGGAATTAGCCCTCAAATAATTCCTCATATATCATTAGAAATTATTGATAATAAGAAGATAATAAAGGTATATGCAAGTGGTAATGATATTCCTTATTCTGCATTTGATAAATATTATTCAAGATCATATGATGAAGATAAAAAACTAAGTGCCAATGAACTTAAAAAATTATTTAATAGAAATGGTGAATTTGATAGAATAGTTTATGAACCGGCATATAATCAAGATTTAACATTTGAAACATTAAAAAATTTATATATAAATCATGGTTTAAAAATTAATGAAACAAAATTTAATCAGAATATGGGTTTATTAACATTAGATGGTAGATATAATAAATTGGCTGAACTTTTAGCTGATGAAAACAATATATCTATTTTAGTGGTTACATTTGCTGGTAATGATAAAACTGTGATGCTAAAAAGAACAGAATATGGTGGAAAGTGTTTAATTTCGGCCGCTAAAGATGTTTTAGAATATATAAATGTTATTAATGAAACTAAGGTGAAGTTAGGTGGACCAGAAAGAATTGAAGAACAGTATTTTGATTTCGCATGTTTTAAAGAAGCATGGTTAAATGCTGTCGTACACAATAGATGGATAAATGAAGCCCCGCCTGCTGTTTATATTTATGATGATAGAATTGAAATAATATCTGATGGTGGACTTCCATCAGCACTTACGATAGATGAATATTTTGAAGGAGTTTCTAAACCAGTAAATAAACGTTTATTAGAAATTTTTTCAGAATTAGATTTGATAGATAAAACTGGTCATGGTGTGCCAACAATAGTAAAAAAATATGGGAAAGATATTTTTAAGATAAGAAAAGAAACTATTCAAATATTTATACCAATTAATAAAAAACTCTTGGAAGACAATGTTAATAATGTAGATGAAATTGATAATGATTTAGGACAAACTGAATTACAAATACTTAATGTGTTAAAAGAAAATAATTCGTACAGCGCAAAGGAAATATCACAAATACTAAATATTAGTTCAAGACAAACAGAAAGAATTATAAGTGTTTTGAAAAATAGGGGGTATATTGAAAGAGTAGGATCTAATAAAACAGGGTATTGGAAAGTATTAAAATAGGTGATAATATGTTTAATTTAGTTAGTAAATATACTCCTAATGGAGATCAACCTGATGCTATAGAAAGTTTAGTTAAGGGTGTTAAAGAGGGAAAGAAGCATCAAGTTTTGTTGGGGGCTACTGGAACTGGTAAGACTTTTACGATTGCAAATGTAATTAAAGAAGTGAATAAACCAACATTAGTTTTAGCTCATAATAAGACTTTAGCAGGGCAGTTATATAGTGAATTTAAGGAGATATTCCCTGAGAATAGGGTTGAATATTTTGTCTCATATTATGATTATTATCAACCTGAAGCATATGTTCCTAGTACTGATACTTATATAGAAAAAGATTCTTCTATTAATGATGAGATAGATGAGTTAAGGCATAGGGCTACTAGTGGGTTATTATCAAGAGATGATGTGATTGTGGTAGCTAGTGTTAGTTGTATTTATGGTATAGGGGAAGTAGAAGACTATAAGAGTAAGGTACTTACTTTGACTGTTGGAGATGATATAGCAAGAGAAGAAGTTTTAAAAAGATTAGTAGATATGTTATATGAGAGAAATGAGATGGATTTTAAGAGGGGAACTTTTCGTTCTCGTGGAGATGTGATTGAGATTATTCCTAGTTATGAGAGAACGAATGGTCTTATGATAGAATTCTTTGGTGATACTATTGATAGAATTAGTGAATTTGATGTTGTTACTGGGCATGTACTTAAGAATAAAAGTTCCATTTCAATATTTCCGGCTAGTCATTTTGTTACTAATGATGATAAGTTAAAGATATCTATTGGTAGAATTAAAGATGAACTTAAGGAAAGAGAGAAGTATTTTCATGATATGGGTAAATATATAGAAGAACAAAGAATTCATGAAAGATGTACTTATGATATGGAGATGCTAGAAGAAACTGGTTTTTGTCATGGAATTGAGAATTATTCTAGACATATAGCTTTAAGAGATGAGGGAGAAACACCTACTTGTTTGATTGATTTCTTTCCTAAAGATTTTTTACTTGTTATAGATGAGGCTCATGTTACTATTCCTCAAGTAAGAGGAATGTTTAATGGTGATAGGGCTAGAAAGCAGAACTTGGTCGATTATGGGTTTAGGTTGCCTAGTGCTTTAGATAATAGACCTTTAAAGTTTGATGAGTTTGAGAGTAAGGTGAATCAAGCTATTTATGTATCAGCTACACCAGGTGATTATGAGATGGGGTTGGTTCGTGGTGAGGTGGTAGAACAAATTATTAGGCCCACTGGGCTGTTGGATCCACTTATTGAGGTTAGAAGTACAAAAAATCAGATTGATAATTTAATTGAAGAGATTAATGATAGGATAAATAAGAATGAAAGGGTACTTATTACTACTTTAACGATCCGAATGGCAGAAGAATTAACTAATTATTTAAAGAATGTGGATATTAAGGTGGCCTATTTGCATAGTGAGGTTAAAACTTTACAGAGAATGCAGATTATTCATGATTTAAGGGTTGGTAAGTATGATGTTGTGGTTGGAATTAACTTGTTAAGGGAAGGTATTGATATTCCTGAGGTTAGTTTAATTAGTATTATGGATGCTGATAAACAGGGATTTTTAAGAAGTACTAGAAGTTTGATTCAAACGATTGGGAGATGTGCTAGGAATGCTAATGGTAAAGTTATTATGTATGCAGATAGTATGTCTGATAGTATGAAGGAAGCCATAGAAGAAACTTCTAGAAGAAGAAAAATTCAAGAGGAATATAATTTAGTACATGGTATTACTCCTAAGACTATTATGAAAGAGATTAGAGATGTTATTAGTAATGAGGAAGAAGTAAAAGAAGATAAAAGGAAGAAACTTAGTAAAAGAGAAGTTGATGCTATGATAGATCATTTGGAAAGAGAAATGAAAAAGGCTGCACAAGAGTTGGATTTTGAAAGGGCTATGGAGCTTAGAGATGCTATATTTGAATTACAGAGTGAATAAGATAACTGGAAAGAATAAATTTTTTCTGGTTATTTTTTTGGATTATTTTGGTTATAGATTGAATTTTGTTATCGTGAAGTGAAAAGTTTTCAAATCTATTAAAGTTATGATACAATGATTATGTGATTAGTTATGAAGAATAGAAAAGAAATGAATTATTATACGTATGAATTAGATATGGTTTTTTTAAATGTGCTATCGCTTGTTATATTTTTGATAGTGGCGGCTATCGTTTATTTTATAGGAGGTTTTGCCACTTATTTATATTCTGATCATATGGGATTGTTAATTATTTATATGATTTTATGGCTTATGTTACATGAGTTGTTACATGGGATTGGTTTTTCGCTTTTTAAGGAAGTGAATAAAAAGAATATTACTTTTGGTATGGCTTTAGAAAAGGGAGTTTTTTATTGTATGTGTAAACAGAAGATTAGTAAGAAGGTTATTTTAACTTCTTTATTATTTCCTTTTACTATCATAGGAATTATTACTTTGATATTAGGTATGATTATTCATAGTTATTATTTAGTTTGGTTATCTGTTTTGAATATTGCTGGTGCTGTGGGAGATTTGGTGATGACATATTATTTTTTGAAAGTACCTGATGATATTTACTATTTAGATTTAGATGATCCTACTTCTTTTACTGTACTTAGTGATGAGGACTTATCTTGTATAAGGGTTAGGGGTGTAAAATTAAAAGAGTCGGGTATTTATGATAAGAATAAAATGATACCTAAAGATAAGAGAAAAATTGTTGTATCTTTTGCTTCGTATATTATTTTGGGAATTATGATATTATTGTCAATATTTATTATTTAAGGAGGTAGTTTATGAATTTAGTTGTTATGGCTGCTGGTATGGGGAGTCGATTTGGAGGGCTTAAGCAGCTTACACCTGTTGGTCCTAATGGGGAATTTTTAATAGATTATTCTATTTATGATGCTATTTGTGTTGGGGTAGATAAAGTTATTTTTGTTATTAGAAGGGAACATTTGGAAATGTTTCGGGATACTATTGGTAGAAGAATAGAGGATAAAATTAAGGTAGAATATGTTTTTCAAGAGTTGAATGATTTGCCAATTGATGTGGGAGATATTGTAAGAGAAAAGCCTTGGGGGACAGGGCAAGCTATTTATGCTTGCAGAGAGTGTGTTCGTGATTCTTTTATAGTGATTAATGCGGATGATTTTTATGGAAGAGATGCGATGCAAGTGCTTGCTAATTTTCTTTATAGTAAGCATGATGATGATGTTTATGCTATGGTGGGGTATCAGTTAAAGAATACTTTATCAGAAAATGGAACAGTGTCTAGGGGTATTTGTGAAGAGTCTAATGGATATTTGAAAAGGGTAACAGAGATGACTAAGTTGGGATATGTAGGTGGTAAATTAGTTAATGATGAAGGAACCCATTATACTTTAGTGGATGAAGATAGTTTGGTATCGGTTAATTTATTTGGATTTACTCCTCGTATTTTTGAAGATATATCTTTGTATTTTAAGGAATTTTTGATGAATTTAGATAATTTAGAACGAAATGAGTTTTATTTACCTGTAGTTTTGCAAAAGTGTATTGATGATGATAAGGCTTGTGTTAAGGTGCTTAGAACTAGTTCTAAATTTAATGGAATGACATATAAACAAGATTTAGAAGGGTTGCAAAAAAATATACAATTATTGATTAATGAAGGTGTTTATCCTTCGAATTTGTGGAGGTAGTTATTTATGAAAAATAAAAAGCTTATGTTTATTGTTAGCATTGTTATTGTTATTTTAATTAGTATTGCATTTACTAGTAAGACATTTCAAAATGATACATTTTATACTATTAAAGTTGGACAATCCATTTTAAAAAATGGTATTGATATGAAAGATCACTTTTCTTGGCATGATTTGGGTTATACTTACCCACATTGGCTTTATGATGTTTTTACTTACAAAGTTTATCAGGCTGGTGGTTTTCATGGACTATATCTTATGACTATTTTTATCTTTATGATTACTGGTATTAGTTTTTATTTGATTAATATCAAGAGAAATAAGAGTTATTTTGTTAGTCTTTTGTTTAGTATTTTGGCTATTATTATGGTGGCTAGATTTGCAACGGCTAGGGCACAACTTGTTACATATTTCTTATTTTTGCTAGAAGTCTTTATGATAGAAGAATTACTTCTAACGGGTAAAAAGAGATATGGTATTTTAATGTTTATTATTTGTCTTTTAATTGCTAATTTGCATGCTGCAGTGTGGCCTATGTATTTTATTTTAATGTTGCCTTATTTATGTGAATATTTGATTGCTGTTATTTGTGAAAGAATTAAACATAAACCTCAGTTAGGCATTTTTGAAGATAAAATTATCGTAAAAAAGAATCCTAATGTTAAATATTTGTTTTTGGTTTTTGGAATTAGTTTATTGATTGGGCTCATTACACCGATTGGATTTACACCATATACTTATTTTATTAAGATTGTTATGGGGAATACTCAAGATTATATTGATGAGCATAAGCCTTTGATACTTATTCAGAATTTGTTTGTTATTGGTTATTTAGTTATTTTATTGATACCATTAATTTTTACTAAAGTAAAAATTAAGTTATCTGATTTATTTATGATAGGTGGATTACTTTTGATGACATTTATTTCTGTTAGACATGTGGCTTTACTTGGTGTGATAGGAATGTTTTATTTATGCCGTTTGATTTGTTCTATTGGTAAGATACGTACAGAAAATGTGTTAGATTTTGATCTTCCTTGGTATGGAGTTTTTGTTGTTACAATTTCTATTATTGTTATTACGGGATTTGTTTATAGTATTAATTCTAAAGAAGTATATATTGATGAGTATAATTATCCTGTGGCAATGGTAAAGTGGATGAAGGATAATTTAAATATGAATGAGGTAAAACTTTATAATGATTATGATTTTGGTAGTTATTTGATTTATAAGAATATTCCTGTATATATAGATTCTAGAAGTGATTTATATACGATGCCTTTTAATGGTAAGAAAGATATATTTGATGAATGTATGCATATTACGGAGAATTATGGAAGAGTATTTAAAAAATATAATATTACACATATTTTAATTTATAAGGATACTGATTTGAATCAAATATTAGCGGCTTCGCCTAATTATAAATTAATTCATAAGGAGGGAAGATTTGCTCTTTATAAGTATTTGACTAATACTGATGAGTTAGAAGAAAAGGAATAATTCTTTTTCTTTTTATATAGTAAAAAATTTTATTGAGTTGTTTCAAGGAGGATATATTGATGAGAATAGATGTTATTAAAGTTGGAGGTTTGGAATGCAATTGTTATTTGTTGGAGAAAGATAATCAATATTTATTGGTGGATCCTGGGGAAGAATTGAATAAAATATTACATTTTATTCATGGAAAGGATATTTTAGGTATTCTTATTACACATTATCATTATGACCATGTAGGATCACTTAAGTATTTGCAAGATCATTTCCATTATTCTGTGTATGATTTCTTTCATTTGGAAGAGGGAGTAAAAATCATCGGGCCTTTTGTTATGGAAGTTATTTTTACTCCTGGACATAGTAAAGATATGGTAAGTTATTATTTTAGAGAAGATAAGGTTATGATTACGGGAGATTTTCTTTTTAAGGGAACTATTGGTAGATGTGATTTAGATGGTGGTAATTTTTCTTTCATGTATGATAGTATTCAAAAGATTAAGCAATATGATGATGATATTGTTATTTATCCTGGTCATGGAGAATCTTCTACTTTGGGAGAGGAGAAAAAATATAATCCTTACTTTGGATAAGGAGTTTGATTATACTTAATTTTATATCAATTATCTAAGCTTTTTTAACCTAGTTTTTTTATGAATGTAAAATGTCAATTAAGAAGAATGCAAAATATTATAATACGTGATATAATTGATGTAGATATGGATAATGGAGGTTGTTATGAGTAATAGTGCTATGAATTTTTTAGAGAAGAATCATATTCCTTTATCTTTTGGAATGTATAAGATTTGTAGATTGCAGGATATTAATCAAATATTAGATAGTTATCAAGTTGCATGTGGAAGTGAATTAAAGAACGTTTGTGTTAGAGATATTTTAGGATTTGATTATCATCTTTATTATGGATCAAGTGATTTCTTTACGAGTTTCTGTCATTATTTTGATGATAAGGGAGATTCTTATCATAGTCGTGATAATGGAATGCTTCAATATTCTTCTAGTGAAATGGTAGAAAGACTTCAAAAAAGTTTTGAGGAAGAGCCTATTTCTGTTAAAGAAATGGATGATACTTATTTTATATCTATTAATGGTCTTCATCGCTTTCATATTTTGAAATGTTCCTATTTGGGAGAAATTTCTAAGTGTAAAACTAGAGAAGAAATGGATGAGGTAGATAAAAAGTTTGTTATTCCTGTTAAAGTTAGTAAAATAGATATATTTAAAAGTTATTGTAATTTTTTACTTCATAATTTTTCTTTGGGGGATTATTGGTTTTATTGTGATGGCAAACGTTCAGATTTATGTGAGATTTCTTATTCTTCTTCTAAGGTTAAGCTTACCGATTACGAATTAGTTAGTTTTATAAAAGAAAGGGTAGATTTTTCGAAAGTAAGTATTAAAGAGTTAGATTATTTGTGTCAAGAATATCCTTCTTTTAAAGAATTTATGGATGAATATTTTATGGATTTCATGCTAGAAGGGAGAAGAAAGTGATGGGGTTAGAAAGAGTTTATATTGATCAAAATGATTTTATTAGTATTGAATTATTTTCCGATGATGAGGTATATATATTACGAGATTCTAGTAGTCGTGAATTCATTGGTATTAGTGTTTTATCTGTACATGATACTAATCCTATTAGATTTAAGGTTGTTGATAAGTATCAGGGACATGGATATGGAAAACAAATATTAAAGGAATCGTTAGAAATTATGAAAAATAAGGGATATGATAAAGTTGTTTTTACTGTTAAGAGAAGTGATGCTATTTTAATTAAAGTTATTCATGATTTGGGTGGTGATTTTTTATCTAATCGTGGGGATTTAGCTCAATATGTTATTTATTTAGATTAAGATGATAGAAAATAGAGTTTTCTAGTTATATCACTTTATAAATGTTTATTTGGGTTATTTATTTTAATATTTTTTTCTTTTAAATTGTAATGTTTTGGTGTATAATTATTTCGTGGTGATGAGAATGTATGAGTATAAAAATCAATTAGAATTATATCAAGGATTAATTCCAGCACTTAATGTAAAATTAAAAATGTTAAAAAAAAGTAATTATCAGGATATTACTAAGGATGATATTTGGAATTATTTACGAGATAATAAATGGAAGAATAGTATTGATCTTACTCTTGCTGATATGGTTCAAGATATTATTCATACGGATAATTTGGAGTTGGTACGTAGTGTAAGAAATCATAAAGAACTAGAAGAAGGGGATGTGTAGATTATGAATTTAGAAGTTATTTATGTTATTTTAGCGATTGTTGGAATTATTAGTTTTATTTTATGGATTAAGTTAAAAAGAATACCTAAATTTGTTTTTGGTATGGTTACTTGTTTTTGTATTATTTTAGCATGTGTCTTTTCTTTCTCACCGCTTTTAGATCATATTCATTATGGGTTAGATCTACAAGGTGGATTTGAGGTTTTGTACGAAGTAAGTCCTTTGGATGATAGAAGTAAGTTAGATAGTGATATGCTATATAATACTTATCAAGCACTTCTTAGAAGAATTGATATTTTAGGAGTTAGTGAACCTGAAATTACTATTGAAGGTGATGATAGAATTCGAGTTAAACTTGCAGGTGTTACTAATAAAGAGGAAGCTCGAGAGATATTATCTTCAACAGCATCTTTGACATTTAGAGATACAACTAACCATTTATTGATGACTAGTGATGTTTTGGGAGGAAAAGCTAAGGTTAGTCAAGATCAATATGGAAAACCTGCTGTTAGCTTATCTATTAAAGATAAAGATAAGTTTTATGAGGTTACTAGTAAGGTTTCTAAGATGACTAATAATGTTATTGTTATATGGCTTGATTATGATGAAGATAAAGATAGTTATTCTTCTGAGAAAGAAAAATGTGGAAGTTTAGGAAATTCTCATTGTCTTTCTGCAGCTACGGTTAGTCAAGGATTCTCTAGTGATGTTATTATTAGTGGTAATTTTACTAGTGAAGAGGCTAGTAATTTGGTAGAGCTTATTAATTCTGGGGCTTTACCTACAAAATTAGAAGAGATTTCTTCTAGGACAGTGGAGGCTTCTTTTGGTACAGCTAGTTTGAATAAGACGTTGTTTGCTGGAATGATAGGTATTTGTATTGTTATAGCCATTATGGTAGTGATTTATCGTTTTTCTGGATTTGTGGCTAGTATTGGAGTGCTTCTTTACACTAGTTTAACATTTTTGGTATTTTATTTAATTAATGGAGTACTTACTTTGCCTGGAATTGCGGCGATGTTACTTGGTATTGGTATGGCTGTTGATGCTAATGTTATATCTTTCGAGAGGATAAAAGAGCGATTAAAGATAGGGGTACCTTTACAAGAGGCATTTGAGGTAGGTAACAAGTCTTCTTTGACTAGTATTATTGATGCTAATATTACAACTATGATTGTAGCAGTTATTTTGTTTATTTTTGGTGAATCTAGTGTTAAAGGATTTGCTACGATGTTGATTATTAGTATTATTGTTACGGTTCTTGTTATGGTGGTATGTATTAAATTTTTGCTTGGTTTGTTTGTTAAGAGTGGTTTTTTTGATGATAAACCTAATTTATTTATTGGAGTATCTAAGAAAAAAATTCATCATGCAGAAACAATAGATATTCCTTTTCAAAAGTTGGAATTTGTACGTAATCAGAAATATTTTCTTAGTTTTACAGTATTTATCATTGTTATTGGTTTAATTATTGCTATTACTAAAGGAGCTAATTTGGGAGTTGATTTTACTGGTGGTACGACAATTACTATGAATATTAATGACATGGTAACATTAGATGATGTTAAGAAAGATATTACAGATTTAAAGTATACTATTAAGAAAATGGAAGAAACAACGAAAGATATTACTATTACCATTGATGAGGTATTGGATAAAGGAGCTATTGAGAATTTAACTTCTGTATTGACTGATGAGTATCATACAGATACAGATATTTATACGGTTAGTAAAGTTGTTAAACAGGAGCTTACTAAGAATGCTATTTCTTCTTTGATTGTGGCTTCTATTGGTATTTTGATTTATATTGCTATTCGTTTTAGATTTAATTATGCGATATCTGCTATTATGGCTTTGGTGCATGATGTTGTGATTATTGTTTTATTCTTTTGTATTTTTAGATTAGAAATAACTAGTATCTTTATTGCAGCAATTCTTACTATTATTGGATATTCTATTAATGATACGATTGTTACGTTTGATATGATTCGTGAAAATTATAAAAAGCGTTTAGATGAAAAACAAAAACATCCAGTTAAGAATGGTTCTAAGAAAAAAGCAAGTAAGAAATCTGATGATGTGGTAGAAGTTGTTTTTTCAAAGGATGATTTAATTTCTTTAGTTAATGATAGTGTTCGTACTACTTTTTTCAGAAGTATACTTACGACAGTTACTACAATTTTTCCTGTTATTTGTTTAATGGTATGGGGAGCAAGAGAAATATTTAATTTTAATGTTGCTTTGTTAGTTGGCTTTATAGCAGGTGTTTATTCTTCTATTTATATTTCTAATCAGATTTGGTTATGGTTGGAGATTAGAAGAGTAAAAAGACCTAAAAAAGAAAAAAATGATGATGAAATTAATGAAATAAAAGTAAAAGGAGTTAATTGTTAACTTCTTTTTTTGTATAAAATTATTAATATTAACCATAATATTGATGAAAGGAATGATCATTTGTGAATGAAAATAATGAATTACTTTTATATATTTATCAAAATGTTAAGATGGGGGTTGATAGTTGTACTGAATTAATTAGAATATTAAATGGTAAGGATAATAAGATTAAGAAAGTTGTAGAAGGAGAACTAAAGGGGTATGAAAATATGTTGAAAAAAGTAAAGAAACTTATGAAAGATAGAAAGTTAGAAGCTAAAGATAAAGGTGTTATGGCTAATCTTATGTCTAAGATGGGTATGAATATGGAAATGATGAAGGATAATAGTGATGCTAGGATTGCGGATATGTTAACTAAAGGATTTACTATGGGAAATGTAGATATTACTAAGAAGATTGATCGTTTTGAAGATGATGCTGATAAGGATATTATCAAATTAGCTCGTGAATTATTAGAATTTGGAAAGGCTAATATTGAGTTGTTAAAACCTTATTTATAATGAAAGCTTTGGTTACGGGTGCTAGTTCTGGAATAGGTAAGTCTATTGCAATGTATTTGGCTAGTCTTGGATATGATTTATATGTAGTTAGTCAAGATAGAGATGAACTTCAGACAATATATAAAGGTTTAAAAGTAAAGGTTGTACCAATAGAAATTGATTTATCTTCTTTAGATAATTTGAAAAAATTATATTTGCAGTTGAAGGATAAAGATATTGATATATTAGTCAATAATGCTGGTTTTGGGGATGCTGGCAAGTTTATAGACACTTCTTTACAAAAAGAAATGAACATGATTGACGTCAATATACGTGCTTATCATGTACTTACTAAATTATTTTTACGGGATTTTACAAAAAAAATCGTGGAAGAATTTTAAATGTAGCTTCTATGGCAGGATTTATGCCAGGTCCTTATATGGCTTGTTATTATGCTACTAAAGCATATATTCTTAATTTATCTTTAGCAATTTCAGAGGAGCTTTCAAAGGATGGTTCTAATGTGAAAATATCTGTTTTTTGTCCAGGACCGGTTGACACTGATTTTAATCGAAAAGCGCATGTACATTTTAATATTAAAGAGATTGATGCTGATGTGGCTGCTAAATTAGCGGTAGATGGAATGTTTTCTAATCGATTGATTATTGTACCTAATAATATGAAACTAAATAGATTTTTGGTACGGA
>CACXEZ010000067.1 GCA_902766815.1 uncultured Erysipelotrichaceae bacterium
AGTAAAAGTAATGAAATATAGAAAAAATAAAAAGACATGTGCTGTGTCTTTTTATTTCACGTTAAAAAGATTTTATAACAATTGTTCTTTGTTTTGTAGATTTTATTTTGAGAATTTGATATACTTGGTTTTGTGAGGTAAGATATGTGTGAAGTTGAAAAAATTAAAAATGATTTAAAACAGATGCTAAGTGAATATCGTTATTTACATAGTTTGAGAGTTGCAGAAGAAGCAAGAAAGCTTGCGGATATTTATTCTTGTGATTGTGATAAGGCTTATCTGGTGGGGCTTACTCATGATATTGCAAAAGAATTTAGTGCTGATGAGAATTTTGATATTATTATGAAGTATCATTTATCTATGAGATTATTAGAAGAGCAGTATCATAAGATATTACATGCTTATATTGGAGCGGTTGTTTTAAGAGAAAAGTATGGATTTGATGAAGAGGCATGTCATGCTGTTGCATGTCATGCTATAGGGGATATTCCTATGAATATACTTGATAAAATTATTTTTGTTGCTGACAAGATAGAACCTGGTAAGGAATATGATGGAATAGAAGAAGAAAGAAGATTAGCTTATTTAGATATTAATGAAGCTCTTATTCTTTGTATAGAGAATAATCATAAGAAATTGATGAGAAAAAATAAAAATATATATCCTAAATCTTTGGAAGTTTTAGGATATATGAAGAGAAATAGGTAAGGGAGTATATATATGTTAAAAATAAAAGATAAGAAGTTTCAAGTTAAATTTATTGAGATGAATCTTAGAGAGAGAATGTATCAAGAAAAAAGTATTGTTACTTTAATTATTAATGTGGAGTTTTATCCTGAAATATTTAATGATAGTGTTATTTATGGAGCAATAGAAATTAAAACTGATTTAGAGAATATTCATTCTTTGAAAGATTTAGTGGATAAAAAGTATCAGGGAGAAATTGGAAATGTTTCTATTTCTATTTGTAATGATGGTGTTTGGGAAAGTGATAGTGTTGATCAGTTTTCAATTTCTTTTGGCAAGTTAAAAACTAGAATGTTAGAATTTTCTTTAAGAACAGATGATATTGATTTAAATGATGAAGGAAGGATTGTTAGTCTATATACTACTAGTAATCATGAATTAGAGAAAGCATTTGATTTAAGTGATTTTTCTCCTATAAAGATAGAAAAAGAAATTGGTAAAAGTAATATTATTAAATATTTTATAAAATAGGGCAAACTCTATTTTTTTTATTTAATTTTTTAAAAAGTATTTCCATTTTTGTTTAAAAATGTTATTATTAGTATGATAGATTATGATAGGGGAGATACTTATGAGGAAGATAAGAACTCTATTTATTATTGTTATTTCTTTTTTAGGTGGAATTAGTTGTGTATCTGCTGATATGTGTGATCAAGAAGATATGGCTAGGGTGAAGGAACTTTCTAAGAATATTACTGTTGATTATGAGTATGTTGGAGATTTGGAATTTAAAACTGGCTTACAGCAATATGCAGTATGGTTTGATTTTGGTGATTTAGATGGTTCTGTTGTTGCTACTTCTGTTTATAAAAATTATACTTTGTATTATTCTGGAGAACGTTTCATGTTAGATAGTGGCAAGTATACATTTAATATATATTATACTAGTTGTGCTAATACTAAAGTTGGTGCAGTTTCTGTTAATTTAAGAAAATTTAATGAGTATTCTCTTAGAGATGAATGTTCTGGTTTAGAAGATGAGTTGAGTGTATGTGATAGTTGGAATCAGGATACTATTACTGAGTCTATTTTTATGGATGCTATAAAGACATATCAAAATAATAATAATATTGATGTAACTTCTTTTATATCTAGATATTATATATATTTTATTATTGGTGGTATTTTGATAGTTTGTGTTATTATTTTATTAGTGATAAGAAATATAAAGAGAAATCGATTAGATTAGTTTATATAAAGAGTGGGAGTGACAAAGTATGAAAAAGTTTTTTTTGAGTATATTATTATTTCTTTGTGCTTTTATATTATTTGTACCGGGTGTGAATGCTACAGTTCAAGAAGTTTCTAGTTTTGATTCAGTTACTCCTCAGAGTAATAGAAAAATGGTTTATTATATTGGAGCAAAAGAAATTAAAATTAAATTAGAGAATAAAAATTTTATTAAAGGTGTTAGAAAAGATGCAGATGGTAATGACACTAATAGTGAAGCAATCTTTTTTAAGAACGAACTTCCTGCTAATAAAACAACTTATGAAGATGTTGCTACAGTGATATTAAAAAGTTCGGCTTACTATATTGATGATAATAATGCTAGAGTTTATTTAAATACAATTGTTAGGTTAAAGAAAGTGGAAATATCTCGTTTTGGTTCTAGTTGTGGTAAACCAAATTCTCAGGCTTTATATGATGTTTTAAGTGTCAATACAAAAACTGGGGGAATCAGTGCTGAAATTTGGGAATATGATAATGATAGAAAAAAAGTAAAAAATGAGGATCGTGGTAATTATTGTCATGCTAATGTTCATTACACAATATCTTTTGAGTTAAAAAAATGGGATAGTTCTAGTGATGAGGGTATTGAGTTGAGTGATAAGAATATTCAATATCCATGGAAAATTAGTGATTTGGATCAAAGTGATAAATCGGGGCAAGGTTATGATGGAGATTACGTTGAATCTATTAAGTTTCAAAGTGGATTTTCTGGTGTGTATTATGTTATGAAGGATCATGTTATGAATATTAATGAGCCGAAATTTTCTGCAACTGAGAAGACAGGTGAAGGAAACCAACCTTCAACAATATACTCTACTGTTCTTACCTATCAGTATGGTGACTCTGCTGTGGTTGAATGGTGGGGAAGTGGTTGGGTTGGTACTGGAATTGTAAGTGTTGTAGCAACACCTGAGGCTGTTTATACTGGTAATATTTGTTCTAATCCTGGAAGAAGTGCAAATGTTACTTGTGGTAGTGAATCTAATTATCCAGTTTCATCTACGGAAGGTGTGAAGGGTTCATTTTTAGGAATTTATGATATTACATATACAAAGTATGATTCTTGTGTAACTAAACTTATTAAACTAACGGATATATATTTAAGTAAGAATGGACAATGTCAAAGTGTTTCTATTGATGTTTCAACAATATTAACTGAATCGATATCTTTAAATATTACACAGCCTTTTGGTGATGGAAAAAATGGTTCTATTTATGCAGGTGGTGGTTTTCAGTGGAATGGAGCAAGTATAAGAAATAATATTAATTGGTATTATAGTTATTTTCGAGATGGATGGCCGATATTTACTGTTAGTGCAGATGGCTCTTCTAATGTTTATCGTGATGTTTCAGAAGTTGCTTTATATGATAATGGTAGTTGTAGCGGTCAGAGAATTGATCGTACAATGTTAGAACAGAAAGTTTGGAATCAAGTTGAAAATGTTTTAAAATCTGGATTGAAAAATGCTAATCTTTCTGATAAGTTTACTTCTAATGATTATAATGATGCCACTATTACGAATACTGTTATGCCTCTTAATAATACTTCTAATTCTTCCTCTGTAGCAAATAGTTCTTATAGTTATGAAAATGTTGCTAGTTTAAAGAATGCTTATATTCATAAGATGGATGCTAAAGTTACTTATGATAGTAGTAAAAATGGTTCAGATTATATAGATGGTGGTATTTTATATTATGTACCTCTTAAATATACTGCATCTAATACTTGGATAAAATTAGTAAATCAGAACCTTAGTATTATTGGTCAAAATATTAGTTTTAATGCTACATGTACTGTTCCAGTTAAACAAGTTTTGTATGAATGTAAGAATGATTGTGATAGTGGACATGGTGATGTTAAAGTTGATTATCATTATAGAACTATTGATGTTAATAATCCTTTTCCTAAGGCTAGTTCTAAGGCGAAGATTAATGAAACGGCTCAAAATTGGAGCGAGTGGTATTGTGGGAGCACTGATAGTTGTACTCAGGATAATAATAACAAGAAAAGATTAAGGAATACTTATTCTAATTATCCCGATAATCCACTATATAGCGTTACTATCAATAGTAGTACTGCTAGTAAAATTGCAGCTAAGTCTGATTTATATATGAGTTGGAATGGTATGAATATAGATGGAACTAGTGAGTTTGTTATCAATAATGGTATTTTTAAAATATTTGCTGGAAGTGGAAGTAAGAGTTATTGTGGTTTAGGTATTTGTCAGGAATCTTGTGATTGTTTTTCTAATAAGAATCTTGTTAATATATCTAATAATACTTCTTTAGAAAATGATAGTAGTGATGTTACTCAGAATTCTAGTAATAGTGTTATAAATCAGAGATAATAGTAAAAATACTATAGAGATTGTATTTAAATAGTTTCTTATGAAATAGTTTGAAATATTTGAAATTATTGTATTATGTAAGATGGTAGTTAAGGAATAGGTGGTGATAGTTAGGTGAAATATACATTCTGGGGATTTGGGTTAATTATGGCAGGTTTATTTGGATTGGTATTTATTGTTATGTTTGAATCTATTACTGTTAATAACGAATCTGAATATTATGTTTTAAAAGAGGCTATGGAGGCTTCTATGTTGGAATCTGTTGATTTAGCTTGTTTTAGAAATAGTAATGCTGATGGTTGTCATGGTGCTGTGAAAATTTCTGAACAAAAGTTTGTTGAAAATTTTACTAGAAGGTTTGCTGCTAGTGTAAGTGGGGATGTTTCTCAATATCAGGTTGATTTTTATGATATAATTGAAAGTCCACCTAAGGCTACTGTTGTCATTACTGGTACGACTCAGAAATACATACTTAGTAATAGTGATACAGCAGAATCATTTGATTTGGTTAATAATTTAAGTGGTATTATCGAGGCTAGAGATTGGTCTTTAGAAAAGGATAAATAAAGGAGGAAGAAAATATGAATAATTTATCTAGTTCGTTAAAAAGATTTGTTAGTAATAAGAATACAGTTACTATTTTGGGAGTGGTTTTGGCAATTATTATTTTATATTTTGCTTATAATATGCGTATTAATCAAAAGGTTTCTTTAACAAGAGTTCCTTATGCAAATCAAACAATTCAACCTAGAACAGAAATTACTTCAGCTATGGTTTCTTATATGAGTGTCCCAGCATCATTTTTAGTTGGAAGCTATTATAGAAGTGGAGAAGATATTGTTGGAAAGTATTCTAATTATAATACTATTATTGCTGAAGGTAGTTTGTTTTATACAGATTTAGTTATTGATGGTAGCAA
Organism: uncultured Erysipelotrichaceae bacterium; assembly: GCA_902766815.1. Next base: position 5,248 of record CACXEZ010000067.1, read on the forward strand.
ATTACCAGATTCTGCTTTTATGAGTATTGAGGATGGGTATACGGCTGTTAATTATAAAGTTAATATGGATACTACCTATGCAAATAGTATGATGCCTGATGATTATATTAATATTTATTTTAAGGCAAGAGATGATGATGGCACTATTATGTTTGGCAAGTTTATTAGTAATGTAAAGATTTTAGATGTTAAGGATTCTTCTGGAAGACATGTATTTGAGAATACTGAAGAGGCTAGAACACCTGCTTATATGTTGTTTGCTTTACCTGAAGATATGCATTTATTATTTAGAAAAGCTATTTATTTGGAAGATGCTTATGATGTAGAATTGATATTAGTTCCTAATACTCAAGAATTGACTGAAAAAGATGCTGTTTATGTTAGTAGTGAAGATATCCAAAACTTTATTAATGAAAAAACTAAGATGGTTTCTGTAGAAGAAATACAGACAACTACTCAATCTAAAGTAGATACTGATACTAAAAATAGTAATAATAATCAATAAGGTGATTGATGATGAAAAATGAGTTTACACAAGTTGATTTTGGACCGATTCAAGAGTATTTAGATAATGATGATATTACAGATATTTCTTATAGTAATGGCGGACAAGTATGGCTTAAGACTCTATCTAAGGGAGTATATCGTGTAGATAATTCTCAGGTGAATAATGCATTTATGGAGAAAATGGCATTTCAGTGTGCTAATTCAATGGGAAAGTCATTTAATATGGCTAACCCTTTCTTAGATGCTGAAAGTGCAGAACTTAGAATGAATTTTGTTCATGATTCTATTGCTAAGAATGGGATTGCAGTATTAATTCGTAAAACCCCGGCCAAGATAAGACTTGAAAAGGATAAAATTATAAAGGATGATTATATTAGATTAGATATTCATGATTTCATTTTAAAGTGTGTAGAGGGGCATTGTAATATTTTAGTTAGTGGTGAAACGGGTAGTGGTAAAACTGAGTTTGTTAAGTATATGGCTGCTCATACTAAGTATGATGAAAAAATTATTACGATAGAAGATACTTTGGAACTTCATTTGGATAGAATATTTCCTGAGAGAGATATTGTGGCAATGAAGACTAATAATATAGCAAGTTATGCTGATGTTTTAGTTACTTGTATGCGACAAAATCCTAGATGGATATTACTTTCTGAGGTAAGAAGTGCGGAAGCTGTTATGGCGGTTAGAGATTCCATTTCATCTGGACATAATATTTTATCTACTATTCATGCTGATAAAGCTGAATCTATTCCTAATCGTTTATATAGTTTGCTTGAGTCTAGTATTGATATGGATCAGTTCTTAAGAAGTATTCATAGATATGTTCAATTGGGTGTTCATATTAAAGGGTATTATAGTAAAGAATTACAAAGATTTAAAAGAGAAGTTGCTGAGGTTGTAGAATTTTATGTTACTGATGATAATAAGCCAGAGTATAAGATTATTTATAAAAGAACTCCTGATGGTAATACTATTATTCAAAATCCTTCTAAGTATTTATTAGATTATTTGGAAAGTCAGGGGGTTATCATGCCACCAGATATTTTAGTGAAGGAAGAGTTTAAGGATCCTGGTGCTGTTTTAGAAGAAAATAGTAAAGTAAATACTTCAAATGTAAATACTTTACAAAATCAGGGAGTTAGACCTGTTAATATGGTACACGAGAGTGTACAGATGTCTATTCCTTCTTCTAATAGTATTCAAGGGCAAAGACAGTCTAATGTTGGAATAAAAACTGTTTCAATGCAGCAAGGTGCTTCTACTCATTCACAGAATTTTGCTAATCAGAGTGTTGTTTCTATTCATCCTAATTTAGGAAATTATCCTAATAACGGGCAAAATATTGGGCAAATGGGTATTGTTAATTCTTCACAAATGATGTATAATGATACTGATAATAATCCGAGGTGAGGTGATATAAAGATATGGAAGTTATCATTGTTGGGTTAATAATTTTATTTATTGTTACTTATCGATCTAGTTCGGGAGCTGGAGTTTATAAATTCATTACAGAACAGGCTAGTAAGGTATATAATCAATATGCTCCTTATTCTTATAAGGAGATGAGAAAAAAAATCAAAGATTTGGGTCTTGATTATACTTCCAGACAATATGTTACACAAGTAGTTTTATTTGCTGGATTTGCAGGTGCTGTTGGATATATGTATTTTTATAGCATTATTGTAGCGATTGTTTATGCAATTATTGCAGTAGCTACTATTCCTTATATCACTTATCTTCGTTCTAAAAGACAGTATAGCGAATATATTTTTGAACAAATTCAAGTATATGTTACTAATACTATTATGGAGTTTGCAACAACGCAAGCATTTATTAAATCGTTAGAAGGAGTTGTTGAGTCTGGTATTTTAGAAGAGCCTGTGTTGTCGGATGTAAAAACAATGATTGCACTTTCTTATGAGAAGGGAGATGTTTATGATTCCATTGCTTATATGAATGCTAAATATCCTTTCTTTATGGTAAAAAATATGCATCAGTTGTTTTTACAGGTTACAAAAGAAGGTGCCAAAGATACGGGAGAAACTTTTGATAATATGTTAACTGATATAGATGCTTTAGTTGAGGGAGTTTATCGTGATAGAATGGATAGAGCTAACTTTCATAAGCAGTTTTTAATGTTTGGACTTGCACTGTATGGAATTATTATTTTGATTCAAATGTTGGTTTCTGTTGAAACTTATATTAGTATGTTGGATATTTTTATAGTTAAGGTTGCAATTCATGGTTTAGTGTTAATTAATACATATTTTTTGCTTAAGGGTGAAAAATATTATAATGAGAATGTAGGTGCTGAGTAATGATAGAGATATTTATAATTGGTGTTATAGTTTTATTTATCTTTTTCTATACTGGTAAAGTTAATGCTAATAAGTTTGTTCAAGATAATAAGGATTTATTTCATTTATTGAAAGAGAGTGATTACGAGTTTTTACTTTATGCTAAATATGGTGATCGAGTGTATGATCCTGATCAAGTATTTATGAAGAGAGTTAGGGATGGTGGAATTACAATTGCATTATGTATTTTTGTATTTATTTCTAATTTATCTTTCATTAATATTATTATGGGTTTAATTATTGGGTTTTTGGTATTTAAATCTCAATATATCAGTTTAAAGAGTTATTATAGAAAACATTTAAATGAAGTTGATTCTTTACTTCCATATTATTTGAAAGGCTTAGAAGTGTTGGTTCAACATTATACTGTTCCTGTGGCACTTGCTAGAAGTATTGAAGATGCTCCAGAAGTTTTTAAGCCAGGTTTAAAGGAAATGGTTGCTAAAATAGAGGCTGGGGACTCAAGTGTACAACCTTATATGGATTTTGCAGCTCGTTATCCGGTTAGAGATTCTGTTAGAATGATGAGGCTTCTTTACAGGTTGGGACTGGGAGAACAAGAAAAAAAACATGATCAGTTGATTGCTTTTTCTAAAAGTGTTTCTAGTCTACAGCAGAAGGCTCGTGAGCAAAAATATAAGACTCGTTTAAATAAGATGGAAAGTATGACTATGGCGATGTTGGTATGTACTGGTGGTGGTGGAATGTTACTACTATTAGTATCAATGATAATGTTACTTGCAAATGTTTAATTTGTTATAGTATATATGTTTATTTGAAGGGAGGTGTTTCTAAATGAAGGAAGCTACGGGTGAATTAAGTATGACTGTTGTTACAATTATTGCGATTGTTGCGATTGCTGGTATTGTTACTATTTTAGTACCTCTTGTTAAAAATTATATTAACAATAGTTGGGATAATTTGAGTACGATTGATGTAAACAAAAAATAACCGTAATAGTATATAATTGTTTTTCTTGGTAATGATTGGTAGGTGTTAAAAGTTGAGAGAATCTTTTGGTGGAGCTTTTATGATAAAGCTTGTTCTAATATTTATAGTGATTTATGTTTCTTTTATGGCTGTGGCGGTTAATTATGCGAAAGCTTTTAGAGTAAAGAATCAACTTATTAATTATGTAGAACAAACTCAATATAGATATGGGGACTCTACAGATAATATAGAGAATTATTTAGCGAAAGTTCCTTATAATGTTACAGATAGTAATAATGGGTTAAAGCAAGCTTGTGATGCTGATGCTGAAAATACTACTGAGAAGTCTGTTTTTGTTCATGGAGCTTGTATTGCTCCTCGTTGTGATAAAGATAGCGGTAGTTGTTATTATAGAATCACAACTTATATCTCTGTTGATTTTCCATTTTTTAATATTCATATGACATTACCGGTTCGTGGGGAAACAAAAACAATAGTTTATTAGAGAGGAGAAAGTTATGAATGTTATTGTATCTAATGTGAATGCTTCTAAATTTAATAATTTGGATATAGATGTGATTAAGTCTATTAGTGGAGAATTTACTGTTGATGAAATTATTCAATCTTTCTCCAATTTTTTCTTTAATAGAATGTTTTTGGATATTACATCTATAGATAATTATCAAGATGTTAATACCTTAAAGAAGTTATCGGTAGGACTTGATGTTAGTAAGATTATTTTACTTTTATCCGATGATCCGATTGTTAATTCGGATAGTTATATTTCTAATTTGATTAGTATGGGTATTTATAATTTTGCTCATAATGAAGATGAACTTAAGTATTTGTATGATAATCCTAATACTTATAAGGATGTGGCACATTTACAGAAAATTGAAGAGGTTGCTACTGCTTCTATTATGGAGAAGGTTAGTAGTGGGACACGGATTATTGGATTTAAAAATTTTACTAATCATGCGGGAGCTACTAGTTTGATTTACATGTTGAAAAAGCAATTATCTCGAAATTATTATACTGTTTGTATTGAAGTTAATAAAAGGGATTTTTTGTTTTATCAGGATAAAGATATGATTTCCTGTAATGCTAATGAGGTTCAACAAATGATATTAAAGTATCAGGATGCTAATATCATTTTAATTGATTTGAATGATTTAGATTTATCTTTAAGTCATTCTATTTGTGGAGATGTTATCTTTTTGATGGAGTCTTCTACTTTGATGATTAATAAGGCAGTTATGTTAGATAATAAGTGTTTTGAAAGAATCTCTCGTGAAAAGGTTGTTTTAAATCAATCTATGTTATCTTTAGGGGATGTTAAATTATTACAACAAGAAGCTCGAGTTCAGTTTTTTAGTGTATTACCATCTATGGATGATAGGGTGGATAATTCTAATGTTTTATTTCCCTTTTTAGAACATCTTGGACTATATAAAAGAGTTTAAAAACAGTCTTTTTATACTATTTTACTATATTTTTTAGATAAATTATAGAACTATCTTTTTGATAATATAAATAGTAAAATATAGTCATGGGTGATTTTGAT
>CACXEZ010000068.1 GCA_902766815.1 uncultured Erysipelotrichaceae bacterium
ATTTTTACTTCAACTTGGGGTAAGGGGAAGTCTGCCCTTTTTTAGTATTTTTACCAAAATAAATTTAGTCTTTGTTTTCAGGTTACCTCCATTCGCCATAATATTCTATTACACAAAATAAAAAAAATCACTCACATAACCATAAAACGGTATAATAAGCAACAAATGTATGTTAACTGTATCAATAAATAAACTACTTTTGTAGAATAACTTTACAGATGTAGGAAAATTGCATATAATGTCATTGGTGATATTTATGGAAAAAAAAGAAGATTTAAGAATTATAAAAACAAGAAAAATACTATATCAAACACTAATTGATCTAATGAAAGAAAAATCTTTTGAAGAAATAAAAGTATCAGATATTTGTAATAGAGCCTTAATTAATCGTTCTACTTTTTATTCACATTATGCAGATAAATATGAATTATTCTCAAACTACGTAAATGATTTAAAAGATTCTTTATCAGAAGAGCTACAAAAAAATAAAAATATCAATAATACCAAAGAATACTATTTAGAGATGTTAAAACTATTTTTAAATCATTTAGAAGAAAAAAAAGATATCTATGCTTCCATCATGAAGACAAATAGAAACAGTATTATCATGTATATGATATATGATACCTTCAAAAATGACATAACTAAAGAAATAGAAAAAGATGATAATAACAAAAACTCAATCATTCCAAGCGATTTTATTGCCAAATTTTATCTAGGATGTATCTTTTCGATTGGGATGGAAATACTAGAAAACACAAATAAGTACACAAAAGAAGAATTAATTGAATACCTAAATATATTAATACCAAAAAATCTAACAAAAAAACAAGATTAATAATCAATGTCATTAACTTAAAAAAGTTTAATAGTTAAAATAATAACTACTAGACTTTTTTTGTTTTATAACCTTACCCCAAACTAAATAGGCTTATTATATAATTAAATAGATTTTCTTTTATTTATAGGATGTTTATTTTTTTATTTTCATTTCTTGGGTTATGTCTATCTTTTCTTATGGGTACAATATTATGAAAAAATATTATTGAATAGTTGTTCTGATAATTCACTTCTTCTAATTTCATCATCTTCAATTAATATTTTTACTAAAAATCTCTTTACAAATCCTATTGCCATATTTGTATTAATTTTCATTGGGTGCTTATATTTTTCATGTTCGATATCACTTTCTAAATCATTAGTTATAGATTGAATAATATTATAAACCATCATTTGACTATATATTTCCTGTTTAATAATACAATCTTTACTACTTGATATATTTGTAATCATCATACCTTCTTTTAGATACGCATAGCTTGTTTCAATTTCCCAGCGTAAATTATATATTTTACTAATATCATCTGCAGTAAATTCATCACTATCTAAATTAGTCATTATTGTTTCTATCTCACCAGTTGGTAATTCAATATTTACAAATCTAATTTTTATTGTATTACCATTTTCATAATACTGATATAATTCAGGGTCACTATCTTTATTACCTCTAATTCTATCATATTGATATTGAATGGTTACCCACTCATCATCAGAAGTCATTGATTTTTGTTCTATTTTAAAATATCTTTGACTTAATCTTATTACAAATTTCTTATCATCTTTTACACTATGAAACATATAAGATAATGATAAATATCCTCTATCTCTTATACTTATCACTGGATATTTTATTATAATTTTTTCGAGTTGGTTCATATGTCTTTCTGCTAATTCATTTTCTCCGTGTTTATATTCAGCAATTTCAGTATCTAAAACATAATTATTTAAAATATCATAACAATTAGACAATTTTATTCTTGCAATCCGATTACTTTCTTTAACAGTTATAGGCTTATATTTTTTTCGAGTTTGTGGTGTATTTAGAACTTCACAATCACTTCCATCAATTGCAGTTAAAATATATCCTTCATATGTTTTTACCTCATCCGGAAATAAATTATAAAAATCTTTCATTGATTCCTAATTTAATTCTTTAAATATATTTTCATTTAATTTTTCTCTTTGTTCTAATAATGCAAGAGCACTTACTTCCTCTAAGTTATATTATTCAACAAAATCATATAATTCCATTTTCATCGTCTTCCCTCTATTGTTTATAGAATAATATATCAAATCCCTTGGTGTTAATTTTCTATCACGAGTAAAATCTTTTTCATTTTTTCGACATCTCAAATATATATTATTATTACCAATTTTTTCTTTTAATTTACCTATATTATACATCTTATACTTCATTTTTACCTCTTTATTCTTATTTTATTGTATCAAAAAAGATAGAATTTTACATCTATCTTTATAATTAAACATCTCTTAAGTTAATGACATTGATTAATGATCCTGTTTTTTTGTTAACTCTACATATTTCTCATAATATTTTTCGATAGTATCCTTATCAAAAGGAAAATCTTTTTTTCTAACGATATCAATCAAACTACCAAGTTCATATCTCAAAATAAAATCCAAACGATTAGAGTAGTGCATCTGTTTCTTGTGAAACTTATATTCCATTCTATCTAAAATTTTAAAACTACCATTAGGAAATACTCTTAAATCTAAGTCATAATCAATATATTTAATAACCCCTTCATCAATCAAAAAAGGAGTTGCAATATTACAGTAAAAATAAATACCATAATCCTTAAGCTGACCTATAATATTAAACCATCTATCCTTAAAAAAAAACATAATTGCAGGTTCCTTAGTGTTCCAAACCTTACCATCACTATCTATAACTGTAGTTTTATTATTACCAAATACCATATAATCATCTGTAACATCAAGTAAAACAGCTTCATCCCACTGTCTATGCAAATGCCCATTGTGTTTATAACAATGAATTTCTAACTTATCACCTATATGAATATCATTCACTACACTCACCTCCCAAGAAATCATCATCACCATTATACACACTTTTACATTTTTTTGCAAATATTATAATAGAATAATACACCTCCATAACAAAATATGTTATACTAAAGATAATATAAAGAATAAGGAGGATAAAAATGAATATAATAAAATACTTTATAAATGGACTAATCACCATCATAAATTTTTTTATTCATATACTCCAATATATCATCACAGGAATCATCACTGTACTCAGTATAATTCCCAAATATTTAATTATCGGATTTAAATACATCACAGAAAAAAAAGACCCAAACAAGCCTAATATATTAGAAAATAAATTTATTCCCAGCATTATAATTACCTTATCCCTAATAACCTATCTTCTATGTATTTTTATTCTAACCCGTTGGTTTGTTCAAAACGAGAGAAACAAAAAATTTACTGATAGTCTAAATAAAGATATCTTAGCAGTTGAACATACAAATATAACAAAAGATACACCTAACCAATATCAAGATTTAACAAATGACGTCATTCAAGAAAAGTCAAATACAAATAGTAACACAATAAATACAAATTATATCAATGTAAATTTAGATTATTACATCAATAAAAATAGCGAAACAGTAGCTTGGATTCAAGTAAACAATACTAACATTAACTATCCAGTTGTAGAACACAATGATAATAGTTACTATCTAGAACATGACTTTTACCAAAGAAAAACAGATATTGGATGGATATTTGCCGACTACCGCGACAATTTTGAAACATTCAATAATAACACAATCATCTATGGCCATAATCTAGTAAACAGAACCACGTTCGGACAAATTCCCTATATGTTAGGAAAAAATTGGTTCAACAACCCAAATAGTCACTATATCAAGCTATCTACCAAAACTACAAACTCCATTTGGCAAATATTCTCAGTATATAAAATAGAACCAACAACAGATTATCTACAATCAAAATTCAATTCTATTGCTAACTATCAAGAATTTTTAGATAAAATTAAAAACAGAAGCAGTAAAAAATTTGATATTGATGTAACATATACAGATAAAATTCTAACATTATCTACTTGTGACGATATTGGAACCAAAAGAATTGCCGTACATGCCAAATTAATAAAAATAGAAAACAAATAAAAAATGAGTTATCTATTGATGTAAACCCCTGATAGACATCAAAGAAACTCATTTTTTTATTCTTCCTCATTTTTCTTCTTTAACTCTTTAATCAAATCATATGTAATAATATCATTTGATACATCAATTAAATCATCAGCATATTCTGAATTTTCATGAATATATTTCTCGTCAACAGCTTCACCATCAATTGAATAAATCTCACTATTTTGTCCATTATAATAAATCTTACTAGTAACATATGAACCATCTACAAAAACAACTGTATTATCTGTAACCCCAGTTCCCAAAATATCATGACCAAGCTGATATTCATTTCTTTCTACACCAAATAAATTTTCTAAAATAGGAGCTGCATCAATCATCCCGGTAGGTGTAGTTACTTCCTTGATAATTTGCTTATTTTTAGTCCATATAATAAATGGAACATTTTTATCTAATCGATATTCATACTCATTATAATCAATATAACCATCATCACCCTCTTTTAATAAAGAATCAGTATAAGGATCATAATTATACATTAAATTATAACTTTTTTTACTAATACGAGCATCATGATCTCCATAAATAACAATTACTGTATTTTCCAAAAGACCAGCATCATCCATATCTTGAATAAATTGACCAATAGCCTGATCCATATAATGAACTGAACGAAAATAACTACCTAAAATAGTATCTTGTAAATAATCTCGTACCACCTGTTCACCATCTACTTCTATAGTCCAAGTTGTATCATACTCATCCATAAGATCTAAATCACTCCATGGAGTATGATTCGTAAGAGTAATCAAAGTTCCATAAAAAGGTTGATCTTGTGCTTCAGAAATTTCTTTAATCTTAGGTACAACCTGTTGAAAGAAAGATTTATCACTAATTCCAAGCCCAATAGTTTCACTAATATCAAACGAACTCTTACTATAGAACTTTTCATATCCTAAATTTTTATGCATTGTAGCACGATTCCAAAAATCTCCAGTATTACCATGCATACTAAAAGTATAATATCCCTTATTCTTAAATGATTTTTGAATACTTTGATATTCTCTATCAAAATAATTAACAAATACAGTTCCATTGGAAGATGGCATCAAAGAAGTACTAAAAGTAAATTCAGCATCACTACTACTCCCTACCCCAACTTCAGAATAATAATTACTAAAATAAATTCCCTCTTTAATCATTTTATTAATATTAGGAGTTACTTCTACATCATTGAATGATTTCTCAAGAGTAAAAGTTTGCAAACTCTCTGCATGAATAACAATCACATTCATACCCTCAAAAACGTTACTATATTCATTTTTACCATTTAAACTTTCTTTTTGTAAATAATAATCATTTACTTTTTTAAAAGCCTTATCATGACCAAATAAATTATTAATCTTAGGTTCTAAACTCTGAAAAATATCATTAAGTTGATAAGTATAAATTCCAAAACTAGAAACTACTGACTCACGATTCCACATTTTACCAAAACGACTCCATTCCACCTTTGTTACAGAAAAACCAGTCAGTAGTAAAATAATAAATCCAGATACAAACATATTAACAAAAGAAAACTTTCTATCAATTTCTTTCTCTTTATCATTCAATCGACTCTTACGTCTTTTATCTTGAGAATAATAATAGTAAAAAAACAAAGGTTGCCATAAATAAAGTAAATCCGTAAATCTTAATACTTGCTCCACAACCGCATCCCCAACATCCACCACGAAAGTAGAAGTGGCAAGCATCGAAACAGATGCAAAAGAAGAATAATATGTGTAATAAACAGAATGAATAACACAAATAATAGAACTTACCCAAGACAAAACAAGTAAATATTTTCTTCTTTTCTTTTCATTTTTAAACAAAAACATAAAAGATGAAAAAATAAATATCATCCCTAAATCAGCAAACAAAGGTTTCAAGTAAGTATAATTTCCAACTGTAATAATTCTAAGTAATAAAGTATTAAGTAATGATGTAATAATAAAACAAAAAAGCAAAGGAAACTCTTTAAAAAAAGTAACATAATGTCTTGTCATAAATCTTTTTACTTTATCTAAGTTGCCTTTCACTGTCTTTTTAGAAAACTTTAACTTTTTCATATACTACCTTCTCTCACAAAAAATTATAGCACTAGATGAACTTTTTTGCAAGTAAACCATCAACAGCAAAAACCTTAATAATAAAAAACCAACAAGAAAAAGCAAAAAATATGATATACTATTTCAAAGAAAGGAACGATTCTATGAAAATCATTGGAATAATTGCAGAATATAATCCATTACATCTAGGGCACATTTATCAAATTAAAAAAACAAAAGAACTCTATCCGGATTCTTTAATCATTCTAATAACAAACACAAATTTTACTCAAAGAGGAGATGTATCAATATTAAATAAAACAAATAAAACAAAACTAGCATTAGAAAACGATATTGACCTTGTAGTAGAATTACCATTTGGCTATGCTACACAGTCAGCAGATATCTTCGCTGCAGGAGCCTTAGAAATATTAAATCATCTTCATATTGATACCTTAATTTTTGGAAGTGAAACAAATGACTTACAAAAACTAATAAATATTGCAAATACTCAACTAAACAATCAAAAATACAATCATTTAGTCAAAAAGCATCTATCAACAGGTATGAATTATCCAACCGCTTTAAACAAAGCATTAAAAGAACTAACAGGATTATCTATTACAGAACCAAATGATTTACTAGGTGTGTCATACATCAAAGAAATCATAAAAAACAATTATAAAATCAATCCTATTTGTATTCAAAGAATTGGTTCTTATCATGCAAAAGAAGCAACCCTCAACATAGCCAACGCCACCCTTATCAGAGAAAAATTTTTAAAAAACGAAGAAATTGAAAAATATATTCCCCAAAATGAAGAACAATTACTAATCAAAAATCTATCATTAAACAACTATTTTCCTTACTTAAAATATAAGATTCTTTCTACAAAAAACTTATCCATATATCAGACAACAGAAGAAGGAATACAAAACAGAATAAAGAAAGAAATAAACAAATCAAATACTTGGGAAGACTTAGTACAAAACATTAAAACAAAACGCTATACTTACAACAGAATTAATAGAATGTTAATTCATATTTTAACCTCATTCACTAAAGAAGAAGCAAATAATCTAAAAATTGATTATATAAGAATATTAGGATTTAATATAAAAGGAAAAACATACTTAAACCAAATAAAGAAGAATCTATCACTACCATTAATCACTTCCTATAAAAAAAATATCTCACCACTCCTTGATATAGAGTTAAGAGCCAATTCAATTTATTACCTACCAATAAATGAATCAAAAATAAAAGAAGAATACATGATAAAACCTATTATAAAAAAGTAGCAAATAAACTAATAATCTCTTTCACATCAGTAGACAAAAGAAGTTTCACTAAATTAAAATAAGGATATTCATAATGAGAATGAGAATGAGAATGATAATAAAAAGGATAAATAAGATAATGTTGAAATCTCGGACCATCAGAAAAAGATAAAAAACTACCACCATTCTGTTCAAAAACAAACTCATATTGATAGAAGACATTACTATCATAAATTCTAAAAACAATTTTATTTTCACGTAAAAATACAGAATAAATAGAAACATTATAAAGAGAAAAAATGTTTCTTAAAATCATTTTTTGTTCCTTGGCATCCAATAAATCAAAAATACCCTTAAAAATTTCAGAACCTAGCATATAGCACCTCCTAGATAATAATTAAACAATAATACATAATTATCTAAAAAGTCAATTTACAAAAAATAAATGTAACCGATTAAGTTACATTTATTTTTATTAGTTTACATAGTTTTGTAAATCTAATTCATAAGAGAAAAAATTAAAATTAATGCACTGCTATTAATAGCAAGTCGATAAAGAATATATCCAACACTCACGCCAAAAAATAAACAAAGAACCAAAATTAAAACAATCATTCCAATAGAAAAACTATCATCAGATAAAGCTTCTTTTTCTTCTCTTTGAAACTCACGAACACCATCATCTTGAGTCCAAGTAAAATCATTTCCAAATCTCTTCCTAAGTTTTCTTTTTCTCATTTTAGTATTGTTATCAATATTGCTTTTATCTAAACTATCATTAAAGTCCTTTAGTTCAGAAAAAGACTCATTCTCTGATACAGACACTTTCTCCTGATAATCTCTAATCTTCCTAGTTTTAACCATTGCCATAAACAAAACAACTCCTTCTACTCTTATTATACATTATATCACAAAAATAATAAGGAGAAATAATAACTTACAAAAATTGCAGAAATTTTCCTCAATTAATTTAATTCCTTAATTTAAATGTAAAATCACAAAGAACAAAGCTATTTTTTCAATATATTTCATTTTC
>CACXEZ010000069.1 GCA_902766815.1 uncultured Erysipelotrichaceae bacterium
ATTTTTACTTCAACTTGGGGTAAGGGGAAGTCTGCCCTTTTTTAGTATTTTTACCAAAATAAATTTAGTCTTTGTTTTCAGGTTACCACCTCTATTTATATTATTCGCTTTTTAGAGGACAAACTCCTTCCTAATTTTAAAAAAAAGAAAAAAACTAACAAATTTTATTTTGTTAGATTATTTTATAGTTAATTTTTGCAATTTTCTTCAACTGTTAATGGTATTTTATAATATTCCGTCTTATCAAGTGTATCAGTTGCTTTTATTTCTAACGATAGACTGTTATTTTTATACATCTTGCAGTTTTTAGAATAGTGGTCAATATTAAAATTTACATTTTTTAAGAACTCTTCTAGGGTTATTTCTTTTTCTTCTTCATATGTGGCATTATCAATTTCTGTTTTTATATTCTTTTCTGTTTGATAGAGGATACACTCTATTTTCTTATATTTCTTTTCGGTTTCTTTTCCACAATAGGTAATATCAGATATATAGATAGAAGTTTTCGAGCTGTTATAGGCTATACTACCTGAGATATTAAAGTCTTCACAGGTTGTATCAAGTGTTCTAAACTCGAATGAACTTTCTTTTGATAATAATATCCATATAAATATTAGTAAAATTAATATTACACCAATTATTAAAAAAATTTTACTTTTCTTTTTTTTAGTTTCTTTTTTTTGACCATCTAATATTTCTTCTACACTTACTTCAAAGATATTACTAATTTCTTTCAATAGAGATATGTCTGGAATATTTTTACCATTTTCCCATTTACTTACAGCTTGATAAGTTACTCCTAATTTTTCAGCAAAATCTTTTTGAGTAAGATCCTTCTCTTGTCTTAATTCTTTAATAAACTTTCCAATACGTTCTTGATCCATAACTCACCTACTTTATGAATTCCTTCTTTTGTCTTTTGTTCATCATAGCATATATTTCTATGCTTTGTCAAAATTAACTTATAGTTTTCGTTAATCTTGTTTTACGATCAATTACAGTATTTAGCTTATTTTTCTTTTTTTAATTCATAAATGATATCTACTTGTTCAGAGACATTTTTAGAGTGAGTTACTATAATGATACATTTATTTTCTTTATGAGCTAGATTTTTGAATATTTTTAGAATTTCATCTTCAGTTTCTTTATCTAAGTTTCCAGTTGGTTCATCTGCTAGTATTATTTCTGGATTATAAGATAAGCTTCTAGCAATTGCTACTCGTTGTTGCTCTCCTCCTGATAATTTTAGAATTCTTCTATCTGCATAGGTTTCATCTAATCCTACTTTTTTTAACAGTTCTAGACATTTTTCTTTGGGATTATTTATTTTTGCTTTGCTGATGTCCATAGAAAGAATAATATTTTCACTTGCTGTTAGATGTGGTAGTAAGTTATAACTTTGGAATACTATTCCTATATTGGTATTTCTATAAGTATCTAAATCCATATTTTTTAAATCATTATCTTTATAAAGTATTTTTCCTTCTGTACATTTTTCTAGTCCACTTATTAGAGATAATAATGTTGTTTTCCCAGTACCGCTTTTTCCACGTATTGCATATACTTTTCCTTTTTCAAATAAATAATTGACGTTTTTTAAGATAAAATCATCTTCAGTGGCATCGTTATAGCGGTATCCTACATTCTTTAATTCTAGTACAACATTTTGTTTGTTTGATGTTTCTTTTTTCATTATGATCGCTCCTTTAATATTTGTAATGGTGAAAACTTTTGTATACTTATCATTGAGGAAATGCTACTTACTAGAGTTAAAGCTATCCCTATTCCAAATAATTCTGCTAATACTTTCAAGTCTACTACAGCATTGATACTATCGTATGCTTCTATATTGAACACTCCATTTATTTTTTGAAAATTAAAATTATCTTTTTCTCCATGTCCAAAATTTTTATTAATATCTTGTACTTGTTCTTTTGATGAATTAATTTCATTTTGTAATAGTTGATTAGATACTGGTACTGAAATGGCTGCACCAAACGTTGCACCTATGCTTAATGATACTAATGTTACAATTAGTAATTCTAAAGCAAACTGGCAAGTTAATAAACTTTTTTTCATTCCTATCGTTCTTAATACACCTATTTCATATTTTCTTTCTCTAATATTGATTGCATTTAGTACTAATAATACAATTACACCAATTATTATAGTGATTATCAAAAATGTTGTGGCGTAGGATTTTAAATTTGAAACACTATTGGTGGCTGAAATAATTTGTTCTTGATTCGTAGTAATTGTTAAGTATTCACTTAATCCTTTTTCACTTACTTCGTTTGTAAAAGAATCAATAACATCTTTGCTTGTCAAAATGAAGGTTGGAGTATTCTTTACGTTTAAAGTACTATCAGCTGACTTGATATCTTCTACTACTTTGATATTAGTGATAATTTGATTGATACTATCTGAAAACATAGATATTTCTGAATGATTGGTTGCATTTTCTTCATATATTCCAGTTATGGTTAATTCATATGTTAAAGATTCATTATTCGGATTGGTTAGAACAATTTTATCTCCTACAGATAAATTATTTAAGGTGGCTAATTCAGAATTTATGATACAAGTATAGGTAGTTAAATCATCACTAATGCTTCCTTCTGCCATTTTATAATTGCCACTGATAAATTCGGTCATGGCTTCAATAGAACTATATCCTATGATATTAAAATCTCCACTTGATTCTTGAACTTCTTGTTTATTAGATCCTGGTCTTTTATTATTATTTTTATTAGTGGTAGATGACTCTATATTGTTACTATTCATAGATAAAGACTCTTTGTAATAGTATGATTTTACATATTTGCTGTCTGCATAGTTTTTGATATCATCTATACTAATATTACTAGCACTAGAAAATTTTTCTTTTAAAGAAGACAAATTATCTTCTTTTGTTGTTTCTTTTTCTTCTTCTGGTTTCTTCATGTTATTCTTCATATTTTCTCTATTTACTGATATTGTCGCTTCTACATCATATTTTTTTTCATAAGAATTTATTAATTTAGTGGCAGATGAGCGAATTGCTAGTGTTACTGTTGTAGTACAACCTATGACCAATAAGATTATTCCTAACAAAATATTTCTCCCTTTATTTCTAGTAATTGAAGTTATTGCATTTTTAAATATATACATCATATCCTTCCTTTCACTTTTTATTTTAGTTTATAAATATTAAATGAATATTAAAAAATTAGATTTTTTTACAATCTAATTTTCATCATCATTTAAGTATTGCTCTAGATTTTTGGGAACATTATTAGATAGAACGGTATCAATTATTTTTTGTTCTTTTTCTTTGGTTACTTCTCTTCCTGTAATACGTGAGATATCTTGAATTACCTCTCTTAATGTTCCTTCATCTTTCATATTTCCTTGTTGTAATTTTCCAGCTAAAGATAGAATCGTATCTTTATCTACATTAGTTTTATGCTCTATTTTTTTAAAAAAGTTATCACTAAAAGTCATCAATAAAACCTCCTACCTTATTATATGTTGGAGATTTTTTTCTATCATTATAAATACTCAGCATTTTTTATTTTTTCTGACTAATTTTTTTGCTTTATTTTCTAATTTAAATACGTTATCATTGTTATATGTTTTTAATAGAATATCTGATATTTTTAAGGCTAAAACGTATTCGTTTAAGTTTTCTTCTATAATATAACTGTTTAAATAATTATAATAATTAAGAAGCGATGCTGTTTCATTTTCTCTAATGAATATTCTTTCGTAGAAAATGGGAAGAATTTCTCTTGAGGGATCTAATTTATATTTATATCCTAGTTTATGGTAAGTAAGTAATAGATGGATGTATTCGTGAATATTAATTAAAACTGTTTTGTCATTATCTATAAATGGTACGATTAAACTTATTTTTGTCAATATTTTGTTTTCAATTTTATAATAGCAACCTATCAAGCATCTACTTTCTTCTTCCAGATAGTCAAAGCTTATTTTATTTTTAGTCCAGTATTGGATAACTTCTTCATCATATAAGTTATGTTTTTTTAGAAAATTTATAAACTTTTCATAATACATATCTATTAATCTCCATTTTTGTTTTTAAATTGAATTATAATTGGTGTTCCTTCTAATTCAAAATTTTCTCTTAACTTGTTTTCTAAGTATCTTTCATAAGAAAAGTGTACTAGTCCTTTGCTGTTGACGTGAAAAGTAAATTTAGGAGGTCTTGTCCCACTTTGATTTGCAAAATATATTTTTAACCTTTTTCCTTTATAAGAAGGTGGTTGATTTAATAGTACTGCTTCTCTTATCACATCATTTAAGATACTTGTTTTAATTTCTATTTTGGAATTTTCATAAACTTTATTTATTTCTGGTATTAGGGTATGAATTCTTTTTTTTGTTTTGGCAGATAAAAACACAATAGGTACATAAGATAAGAATTGAAATTCATTTCTTAGTAGAGTTGTATAAGATTTGATGTCATTTTTATCTGCTACGGTGTCCCACTTATTTACTACTAAGACAATTGGTTTTCCTGCTTCTAGGGCATAGCTTGCTATGTGTTTATCATGTTCTATTACGCCTTCTTCTGCATTGATAATGATACAGCAAGCATCACTTCTTTCTATTGCTTTCATACTTCTAATAACACTGTATTTTTCTATATTTTCATAAATTTTTCCTTTTTTGCGCATTCCAGCAGTATCAATTACTACGTAAGATTTTCCATCATATTTGAATTCTGTATCTACAGCATCACGAGTTGTTCCTGCAATATCACTTACAATGGCTTTTTCTTCATTTAAAAGTGCATTTACTAAACTACTTTTTCCTACATTTGGTCTGCCAATAAGACAAAATTTAATTTTATCATCACTATAGTTTATTTCTGGTAATGGTTGGAAATCTTGAACTATAGCATCTAGTAGTTCCGTTATTCCTAAATTGTGTTCTCCACTGATTGGAATCATATTTTCAAATCCTAATTCATAGAACTCATAGATATTATCTAGTCTGTTGGCATTATCTATTTTATTAACTGCTACAATTACATCTTTTCCTGATTTTCTTAGCATATCTCTGATAATAAAATCATTTTGGGTTAAAGTTTCTTTACCATCTACTACAAAAACTACAATATCAGCCTCGTCTATGGCAATAGTGGCCTGAATTTTAATTTCATTATTGAATTCAACATTGGTTGCATCTATTCCACCAGTATCAATTAAATGAAATTTATATTCTTTATAGTGAACATCACCATAAATTCTATCCCTAGTTACTCCTGGTGTATCTTCTATAATGGACACTTTTTTACCGACTAATCGATTAAATATCGTACTTTTTCCTACATTTGGTCTTCCTACTAAACATACGGTTGGCATTCTCATAATATTACCTTCTTTCTAATCATTACTCTAATACATTTATTAAATATATCATCTGTTTTATATATAATGTTACTATCAGTTGTTCCAGTGTAAATACTATAATATTTATTTTTATAATAATATACTTCTTTTTCTTTTAATAAGTCATTTTCATTTATTTCTTGCAAGAAAGTGCAATCTAAATGAAAATGGATACGCATATCAATTTCGTCAAAATAAGAGTAAATACTCTCTATTTCTATAATCATTCCATAATATTCATTTACGTATACATTAACGTCTAAAAGGCCTTTTATATTATATTTTTTTTTTATTTTTATTATAATTTTTTGAAATAAATCTTTAATTTTATCTTGATCAAAGAAATCAAAATCTTTGATATTTTCTTTCATAATCTTTATAATATAGAGATCATCTATTTTTCTTATGATCATATTATCACCTGTTTTAATTTATTCTAAAAATTAAAATGGGTTAAAGAAAAATAGTATTAATTTAATAATTCTTCTATTTTATTATGTACTTCTTGCTTTCCTATTTTTGTTTGAGCTGAGAATAAAATTATTTTGTCTGTATCTTTTAATTTTAGAGTATCATTTATCATTTTAATGTTTTTATCATAGTTATTTTTACTTACTTTATCACTTTTTGTTGCTATAATTGTTACAGGTATATTGTAATATTTTAAATAATCATACATTAATATGTCATCATTGGATGGTTTATGTCTTAGATCAATTAGCATAAATACCATTTTTAAATTATCTCTTTCTTTTAAATAATCTTCTATCATTAGACCAAATTTATTTTTCAATTTTTGACTTACTCTAGCAAAACCATATCCAGGTACATCTACTAAATAGAAGGTATCATTAATTAAATAAAAATTAATTGTCTGAGTTTTTCCAGGAATAGAACTAATTCTTGCTAAATTTTTTCTATTTATTATTGTATTAATAAAACTACTTTTTCCAACATTACTTCTACCTATTAGTAAAAATTCTGGCAATCGATCTATAGGGTATTGACTTCTTCTTACAGCTGAAGTAATGAATTCCACACTACTAATTTTCATATCTATTCTCTCCTTTGGTGGAATAATTATATCAAAAAAATACACATATGGCAAATTTAATTGTATGTTAACCATGATATGACTAACTATTAGATAATTTTTAACACAGTAACTTTAGGATATGGTATCATTAAATAGAGCCTAGTAACTCTCGAGAGTAAGTTAAGAGGTGAATATTTATGACAAAGTATGTATTTGTTACTGGTGGGGTTTGTTCTGGTTTAGGAAAAGGAATTACAGCTTCTTCGATTGCACTTTTATTAAAAGCTAAGGGTTATAAAGTATTTATGCAAAAATTTGATCCTTATATGAATGTAGATCCTGGGACTATGTCTCCAATTCAACATGGTGAGGTATTTGTTACGGCCGATGGTTGTGAAACTGATTTAGACTTAGGACATTATGAAAGATTTATTGACGAGGAATTAAATTATACATCTAATATTACCAATGGAAAAATCTATTCTAGTGTGATTGAAAAAGAAAGAAGAGGAGATTTTTTAGGTGCTACTATTCAGATTGTGCCTCATATTTCTAATGAAATAAAAAATAAAATTTATGAGGCCGGGATGACTAGTAAAGCAGATGTTGTTATTACAGAAATTGGGGGGACAGTTGGAGATATAGAGTCATCTGTTATGATGGAAAGTCTTAGACAATTTAGATTAGAAACTGGACACGAGAATAGTCTATTTGTTCATACTACTTTGGTTCCTTATTTATATGGCTCTAACGAGCTTAAGACTAAACCTACTCAAAATAGTATTATTGAACTTAGAAGACTGGGAATTCAACCTGATATTGTAGTTACTAGATCTAATATTAATTTGGGTGAAAATATTAAGAAAAAAATTGCTTTATTTGGTAGTATTCCTGTTAATAATATTATTGAAGCAGTGGATGTACAAAATATATATGAAATACCCATTAATTTTCACGAACAAGGTGTTGAGGATATTATCTTAAACCAATTTGAATTAGAAGTAAGACAAAGTAAGCTAAAATACTGGAAAGACTTGATATATTCTGTTAATCATTTAAAAAAAGAAATTGAAATTTCTTTAGTTGGTAAATATACTGAACTTCATGATGCTTATATTTCAGTAGTTGAATCTTTAAAACATGCTGGGTATAAGTATGGTGTCAAGATAAATATTAATTGGGTAGATTCTGAAACTTTAGAAAAAGATGCTAATTTAGATAAGGTATTTAAAAATACTAAGGGTATTATTGTTCCTGGTGGTTTTGGTAATAGAGGTACACAAGGCATGATTTATGCTATCGAATATGCTAGAGTTCATAATATTCCTTATTTAGGTATTTGTCTTGGTATGCAACTTGCTGTTATTGAATTTGCTAGAAATGTTTGTGGTATTGAGGATGCTAGTTCTACAGAATTTAATGCTTTATGTAAGAATCCTATTATTGATTTGATGTCTGACCAGAAATCTATTATTAATATGGGAGGAACATTAAGACTTGGTAATTATGAATGCTGCTTAAAAGATGGTACTTTGGCTAGAAAGTTTTATGGACAAGAAAAAATTTTAGAAAGGCATAGGCACCGCTATGAATTTAATAATAAATATAAGGAAATGTTAGAAGAAAAAGGTATGGTGTTTTCTGGATTGAATGAAAAGGCTAATTTAGTAGAAATAATCGAACTTCCTTCACAAAAGTTTCATGTTGCATGTCAATTTCATCCTGAGTTTAAGAGTAGACCTACTAGACCACATCCTTTATTTGATCATTTTATTAAAGCTAGCTGTAGTAAGTAATATAAAAGAAACTATATGGATTTTATAGTTTCTTTTCGTTGTTATCTTTTTTTGTTTCTTTTTGCTGACCGTTTCTATTAATTCTTGCATCTCATTAAAGTCTAATTGTTTTTCCGTAGATAATTTTTAGACCCTCTTTTAATTGTTTTTTACATTTTTTATAGTCTTTCATCTAATCGCATCAATTGTTCCTTTTTATTATTTATTTTAATCATTTCTTCTTCTACTTGTTATGATTAAAAATAATCTTAATATTTGAAGGATTGAACTAGTTAAAGATGCTACATAGGTTAAGGCAGCAGCTGTTAACATATCACTTACTCCATCACTTCCTCTTTTATCTATTAAGTTTAATGCTTTCAATTGATTCTTTGCTCTAGAGGAAGCATTGAATTCTACCGGCAATGTTACTAATTGAAAAACAAGAATTGCTCCTAATAGAATTAATCCTATCATTGCTATATCAAATAAACCTGCAAATAAACCTATAAATATTACTACATAGCCTAATTTAGTACAAATGTTTACAGTTGGTACTATCGCATGCCTTATTCTTAAAAATTTGTATCCTTCTTTATCTTGAATGGCATGGCCACATTCATGAGCGGCTACTGCTACAGAGGCTATACTGGTTCCTTTATAAATATCTGTAGATAGATTTACTGTCTTATTTGTTCGATCATAATGGTCTGTTAAGGTTCCAGATGCTTCTTCAATCTTAATATTTTTTAATCCATTTGCATCTAATATTGCTCTAGCAATTTCACTTCCGGTTAAATTATTATTTGAAGACTCTTTTTTATATTTATTATATCGATTAGTTACTAAAGTTTGAGCTCCTAATGTTATTAAAAATCCAATTATTATAAATATATAAGTAAAATCATAATTATAATACATATTATTCTCCTAATTTATGATTTCGTATGTTGTTCCATCTCTTGTATCTTTTATCATAATTCCTTTATCTTTTAATTCATCTCTTATTTTATCGGCATTTTCAAAATCACGATTTTTTTTGTATTCTTGTCTTTTTTCAATCATTTCATTAATATATTTTTCTAAATCATTGGATAATTGTTTTTTCTCTTCCTTTAATAGATCTAGTGATAGTACTTTATCGAAGTTATAG
Source organism: uncultured Erysipelotrichaceae bacterium (assembly GCA_902766815.1). Next base: position 9,361 of record CACXEZ010000069.1, read on the forward strand.
ACTAATTCTTTTTTGGTTTTATCATTTAAATTGTTATCTTTTAATAATTCATAGAGAATTGTTAGAGCCATGGATGTATTTAGATCGTTATCTAGAGCTTCTTTAAAACTATTGTTATAATTGTCAAATTTTTCTTGATTTAATTCTCCTTCATCTGATAAAATACTTATTTTATTTTTTAGTTTTTGATATTCTCTTGCTGCTCCATCTAGAATATCATAACTGAATGTTAAAGCATTGTGATAGTATGAATTTAGACATAAATAACGATATGCTAGTGGATTATATCCTTTTTCTTCTAATAGACTTACGGTTAAAAATTCTCCTTTGCTTTTACTCATTTTTCCATCTTTATCATTTAGGAATCCCATATGTACCCAATAATTACACCATTTATGTCCTAAGTATGATTCACTTTGAGCAATTTCATTTGTATGATGTGGAAATATGGCATCTTCTGCTCCACAATGGATATCTAAGTATTCTCCTAAATATTTCAAACTAATACCTGAACATTCTATATGCCAACCTGGATATCCTCTTCCCCACGGACTATCCCATTGTAATTCTTGATTATCAAATTTAGAATTTGTGAACCACAAACCAAAATCAAATGGATTTTTTTTAGATGTATCTTCCTTGATATCTTCTCTGACTGCAACCATAAGTTCATCTGAGTTTCTTCCTGACAGTTCGTAATAATTTGGAAATTTTGTTGTATCAAAATAAACATTTCCATCACTGATATAGGCAAAGTTATTTTCTAACAGTTTGGTAATTATTTTGATATACTCATCTATATTATCAGTTGCTGGACTTACTATTTCTGGCCATTTAACATTTAATTTATCACAATCACTTTTGAAGGCATCTGTATAGAATTTTGCAATTTCTAAAGAGGATTTTTGTTCTCTTTTAGAAGCTACTGCCATTTTATCCTCTCCAGAATCTCCA
>CACXEZ010000070.1 GCA_902766815.1 uncultured Erysipelotrichaceae bacterium
GTTATAAGAATTTCTTCCCTATTATCTTCATTATGTCTATGATTACTTATTAATGGCTTTTTTATATCAAAATGATTTAATAGTTTTAAAGTTGTTCTTGTATCTTCTGCAGCTATTAAATCAACCTCTTTTAATATTCTTAATGCTCTTAATGTAATATCTTCTAGATTTCCAATTGGTGTTGCAACTAAATATAATTTTCCGTTCATCATCTTTCCCCCTTCTTTATTACAAAATATATACTAAATATAGAAGTTTCTAATTCCAACCTCCAACGTCCAACTTCCAAATTAAATCTTATTATAAATCCTCAAAATTTCTTCTGTATAATTACCTTTTTCATCATATACATATAAATTATCCTCAAATTTTAAAAAAGGTTTTCCACATTTTACACCCTTTATGAGGATAATATTTGCTTTATTTTGCTTATTGGGATATACAAATTTAATTTTTTTTGGTTCTATGTTGTTATCTCTCATTAAATAGAAAATATCTACTAATCTTTCTGGTCTGTGTACCATATAAAATTCTCCGTAATCTTTTAATAAATAGCTTGATACTTTTATAAATTCATTTAATGATGCTGTTATCTCATGTCTTGATATTAATTTTTTATCATTTAAGTTTACCAAACCTGTATTTATTTGCTTATATGGAGGATTTGTAGTTACAACATCAAAACTGCCTTTTTTATATTTATCTTTTAAATCTATAATGTTTAATTCTTCAATTTTTATTTTTTCCTCAAGATTATTTAATAATATACTTCTTTTAGACATTTGAGCAACCTCTTGTTGTATTTCAACTCCTATAAATTTAGTATTTTTTGTTTTTTTAGATAAAAGTATTGGAATAATTCCTGTACCGCTTCCTAAATCTGCAACCATTGAATTGGGCTTTATTTCCTTTGCAAAATCTGTTAAAAGTACACTATCAATTCCAAAGCAAAACCCATCTTTATTTTGAATAATCTTTAATCCTTCAAATTCTAAATCATCAATTCTTTCATTTTCTTTTATTTCCACTTTTATTCTCAATCCTTTCTTAAAGCACAAACTAAAAATAGGATTATTTTCAATTTTTACTACACTTTCACAAATGAATTAAATCATACATATTATACTATAAAAAAGGAGAATTTTCAATGAATAACGTAATTTTAAGTAGTCAATCTCGTGAGCATCCTGAATTAGAAGAAAGGAAAAAAACAAAAAATAAATTGGATATAAAAAAAATAAAAACAAACACCATAAATTCTCTCAACGAGGTAGAAACTTTTTTAGATAATTTTCACAAATTTAAGCATTATATAAAGCTTTATAAAATTTTAAAATAAAGTTCTAAAATGGACAAAGAACTAATACATTTTATTAGCTATAGTTTTTTATATCAGATTTATTGCATCTTCTGATTGAGCTATAGCAATCATTTGTGAAAGGAATAAAAAATTATGAAAAATAAAAAAATTTTATTTTTACTTATACTCGTTCTTATAATTATTTTAACTATTTTATTTTTTATAGTAAAAAGCTTTAATTCAGAAAATCAATCAGCAGAAAAAATACAAGAATACACTCCAGCAGAAGAAATAAGCGAAACACAGCTAAGAGAAACCACTGTTTCCTTATATTTTTTAGACAAAAATAGCAACACTTTAAAGTCCGAAGGAAAATTAATTGATTCTGCATTGCTTTTACAAAACCCCTATAAAGAATTGATAAATCTATTAATTAAAGGTCCCTCAAATGATAACTTATCAAAAGTTTTCCCGGATAACACTCAAGTTTTAGATGCATATATTCAAAATGGCTGTGTAACTATTGATTTTTCTGAAGAAATTCTTAATTTTGAAAATGAAGAGCAGCAGTATAATATAATAAATAGCATACTTAATACATTAACTCAATTAAACGAAGTAAATTCAGTTAAAATTCTAATTAATAACGAGATTTCGAATTCTTTTAAAGAAGAATATACTAATTCAAAAATTACAACTTTTACCCATTGACAAAGAACAAATATTATTGTACTATAGATATGATGCAAGTATTGTGTAATAAATATTTGCATACAATAATATATACAAAAAATTATAGAGGTTAAAAATGATAATTGAAGAAGAAAAAGTCGAAATAGTTGAAGATGATAAGTCAGTTTCAACAAAAGAAAAAAAGAAAAAAGCAAAAAAAGACAAAGCTAATAAAACTAATACTACACCTGTTTCAGAAAATCAAACCGTTAATGAAGAAAACAATAATAATGAAAGCACTGAAAAAAATGTCTCAAATCAAATCTTAGAGGAATTTACATCCGAAGAAGAAGCCGTGGCAGTAGAAGAAACAAATAATAAAAATGAAAAAAAAGAAAATTCTGAAAACGATACAAACTTAACATCTTCTGATGATATTCATAATTCTACTACTACTGAATCTGAAGAATCCGAAAATTTTGAAGTATCATCTGAAGAACCTCAAAAAAAATCTAAACATCCAGCTGTTATTTTTCTTATTTTTTTATCTATCTTTTTAGGCATACTTTTAATAGCTTTTTCAGGCTTTGCTTTGTATAATTATAATCATCGTTCTGTAATTTCTAAAGGTATATACATAAACTCAATTGACGTATCAAATCTTTCCAAAGAACAGGCCAAAGAAAAACTAGACAGCTATTATTCAGAACAATTATCAAATGATATAGCTCTTGTTTACAATGACTACAAATCATTTATAAAACCTTCTGAAATAGAATTAACATATGATATTGACTCTGCTGTTAATTATGCTTACACATACGGTAAAAATGGAAATATATTTCAAAATAATTATTACATATTTACAACTATGATTAATGGTTTAAAATTAACACCTACTTACACACTAAATGAAGAATCATTATCAAAAATTTTGACTAATATTTCAGCAGAATTACCAGATGCAATTGTCGAAAGTAGTTATTATATTGATGGAAATACTTTAATAATCACAAAAGGTAATTCAGGATCTGTTATCAACCTCAATTCTACAGTAAATAGTATAAAATCAAAACTTGTAGATTTATCATATATAAATAATCCTATTACAATAGATGTTGTTACTCAAGACCCTAAAAAAGTTGATGTAGATCAAATATATAATGAAGTTCACAAAGATCCCAAAGATGCTTATTACACAAAAGACCCTTACACAATTTATCCTTCTGAAAATGGTGTTGATTTCAAAATATCTATAGATGAAGCAAAACAAATAGTAGAAACAGCTGAAAAAGAGTGTGAAATACCATTAAAGGTGTTGTATCCAAGTGTTACCACAAATATGATAGGTCAAGAAGCATTTCCTGATTTACTTGGAACATTTTCAACACACTACGTATCTAATGCAGACAGAACTACAAATTTACGTTTAGCAGCTGGAAAA
>CACXEZ010000071.1 GCA_902766815.1 uncultured Erysipelotrichaceae bacterium
GTTTGATTTTTGACGATAACTAAAAAGTAATAAAAAATATGCATTGTCATTTATAGCTTGAAATTCAACAAGAACTTGCGAAGTGACAAATTTTTACAAATTTACTTATTGTTAAAAGTATAGATATTCAAATATAAGTATGTTATACTTGTAGTACCTAGAGGGTACGATATCATAATGTATAAAACCAACTAAAGATATATAAGGGAATCTATACCATATTATGTGTCGAATACTTGAATTTTTTTCAAGGATCCTAAATAGTATGTGCGATTTACCGCCATGTGGTATACGCGCATGGTTTTATCTTTCAATGAGTCGGCTTTCTGGGTACTTTTATTATTTGTGAATAAATGGTTTAAGAGGATTTGTTCCTCTTTTATTTAAAAATTTAAATAGTTAGATTGCGGACAAAGTCTGTCGTGTGCTATAATGATGGTGGAAGTAGTTTTAGGAGGAATGATAATATGCCAACTTTATCTAGTTTTTATGGAATCATAATTAAAATGTATTTTCAGTAATCAGAACATAATCCACCACATTTTCATGCTATTTATGGAGAGTATATTGGTTCAATTAATATTGATACTGGTGAACTTATGGAAGGTGATTTGCCTGAAAGAGCATTAAAATTAATAAAAGTATGGTTAAATATTCATCGTAGTGAATTGATAGAAATATGGAATACTCAAGAATTTAAAAAAATTTCACTATTGTCATAAGGGGGATATAAAATGTTTCATAGAGTAAACAATGTTAAAGCAATTGATAATTTTATTTTAGAAATAGTATTTCAAGATGATACTAGAAAATATTATGATGTTGCGCCTTTATTTTTAAAATGGCCTATATTTAATGATTTAAAGAACATTAAAGGGCTTTTTAAAAATGTACAAGTAGATATTGGTGGGTATGGTATTTTTTGGAATGAAAAAATAGATTTATCATGTAATGAACTATGGGAAAATGGTAGGTATCATTTATGATTAAACATACAAAAAATGATTTGAAAAATATTTTATTTATACTATCATTGCTTCTATATATATTTGTATTATATCGTACTATGCAAGACACAAAAATTGTTCAGAAGCTTTTCTATTATTTTGTAGTACTAGTTTTTTTTGGATAATTTATTGATAATGTGTTTATTTTTATTTAAATGATTGTGAAAGAAAAAGATAGACCAAATAAAGTTGATTTGGTAGCAAACAAAAAAATGACAAATATACTGTAAAGGCTTGAGTTTATTGAAAATATATTTATTGTCATGTGATATACGCGCATGGTTTTATCTTTCAATGAGTCGACTTTCTGGGTACTTTTATTATTTTCGAATAAAGAGTTTAATTTGTGTGATTGTACTAATTTAAAATAAAGGATGTTTTGTTTATTCAAATGTTTATTTTAAAAGATAAAACATATAATATTAATGATATGTTATTTGATATTTTTGATGTTTTATAATATATTAATGTTGTATTAAAAAGTGCAATATTAAAAAAGCTGGTGATTCCCACCATAAGAGGAACTAAAAAAAAGAAACTAGAGAACACACTCTAGTTTTATTATTTAGTTTATTATATAATATGAGTGAAGGTGATAAAATAAAATAAAAAATCAATTGATGTTAGTTAGATTAGATATAGAGTATTGTAATTATTTAAGGAAATATGATGATAAAGTTCTATATAATTATTGTGAAAATGAATTGAGGCCATTTGTAGAGTACTTTTTAAAATGGGTAAATTGATTTATTTTGCACCTTTATCAAGCTCTAAGTAAAGACATTTAAAATTAGAATTTAATTTAGATTTTCTTAAAATTGATAATGGAAAGTTAAATAAAATTTATAATATACGAAAGGAATGATATTGGGAAAAACTTATCTTTTTACTGTTCTTTGTTATTTTATAAAATAGATTTTTTATAGGAGGAAATTATGTTTGAACGTATAGAGAAATTAATTGGAGAAGAAAATTTAGAAAAAATAAAATCTAAAACTGTTTGTGTTGTTGGTCTTGGTGGTGTTGGTGGATATGCTGTTGAAGGACTAGTTAGGAGTGGAATAGAGAAATTTATTTTGGTAGATTATGATACTATTGATGTTAGTAATTTAAATAGACAAATTATTACTACTTGTAAAAATATTCTAAGTTATAAGACAGATGCAGCTGAAAGAAGAATTAAAGAGATTAATCCTAATTGTTGTGTTATTAAATTAACGCGACAATTAGATAGGGATAATATAGAAGAATTATTTGAATTTTCTTTTGACTATTTAATTGATGCTTGTGATACTATTATGGTTAAGGAAGAATTAATTAAGAGATGTTTAGAAAAGGGAATTAGATTTATTTGTAGTATGGGAACTGGGAATAAGATGAATCCTAGTGAGTTAGAAATTATGGATATTAGGAAGACTAGTTATGACCCTATTGCTAAGAGAATTAGAAAATATTTAAGGGATCAACATATTTGTGGCAAAGTTATGGTAGTATGTTCTCGAGAGAAGGGGGAGAAGTTTCAGGGAAATATTCCTTCTATGATGTTTGTTCCAGCTACTAGTGGTATTCTTTGTGCTAGTTATATCATAAAGGATATTATTTATAATAATAGTTCTATTTCATAATTTTTTTCTTGATTCTTTGTTATCTTTATGTTACACTTAACAAGTGTATTTTTGAAAGGAAGGGGATAAATTGTGAAGAAAACAAAAATTGTTACTAGTATAGGTCCTGCCAGCGCTAGTGTTGATGTGTTTTTGAAAATGGTTATGGTAGGAGCTAATGTGGCTAGAATTAATTTTTCTCATGCAACTATGGAAGAGAGAGAAAATGTTTGTAAAATTGTTAAAGAAGTTCGTGAAAAAACAGGAATACAGGTTGGTATTTTGTATGATACTAAGGGACCAGAATTTAGAAATGGGGAAGTAGTAGAGGAAGGCATTTTGTTAGAGTGTGGTAAAAGAATCAATATTGTAAAAGAAAATGTTATTGGAAATCAAGAGAGATTTTCTGTTAATCATCCTAGTGCTATTGATTCTTTAAAAGTTGGAGATACTATTTTACTTGAGAATGGTCTTATGAATATTTTGGTTGTTGAAAAATATGATGATTATGTTACTTGTGAAGTGATTGCTGGTGGTGTGCTATATTCCAGAAAGAGTTTAGCTGTTCCGGGTGTTAAACTTGATATTCCATTTATTAGCGATGTTGATCGTGAGGATATTATTTATGCTTGTCGACATGATGGAAATTATTTAGCTTTATCATTTACTGAAACTCGTGAGGATGTCATGGCAGTGAGGGAGATTTTAAATAATGAAAATCGTGGTGATATGAAAATTATTGCTAAGATAGAGTCTAGAACTGGTATGGATCATTTAGAAGAGATTATTTCTGTTGTTGATGGAATTATGGTAGCAAGAGGAGATTTGGGTGTAGAAATTCCTATGTATGACTTACCAATTATGCAGAAAAAAATTGTTTCTACTTGTAGAAAATATAAAAAGATTTGTATTGTTGCTACTGAAATGTTAGAGTCTATGAAACATAATCCAAGACCTACAAGAGCAGAAGTGACTGATGTTGCTAATGCTGTTTATAATGGAACGGATGCTGTTATGTTATCTGGAGAAACTACTACTGGTGAGTATCCTATTGAAACGGTTCAAAATATGGCTTCTATTTGCGAACATATTGAAAAATCTATTCAATATAAAAATATTTTTGCTGATTTAAAGGTTGATAATCCAACAGATGCTATTATTAAGTCTGTTGCAGATGCTGCTAATTCTTTAGATGCTAAGTTAATTGTTGTTCCAACTATTTCTGGTAATTCGGCTAAACTTATTTCTAATTTGGCTCCGACTTGTCCAATTCTTGCTCTTGTTTCGGATGAAACAGTAGGATATGGGTTACAGGCTAATTATGGAGTTTATACTAAAGTTGTTGATTATTGGAAAGATTTGGATGAAATCTTTGATAAAAGTTTAATTGAAGCTAAGAAATTTCTAGAACTTCAAAAAGGAGAACATATTATTATTACTGGTGGTTTTAGAACTAGTGAAGATGATATGGGGATTGTACCAACTAATTTAATGAAAATTGTTACGATAAGTTAAATAAATTATTGTAATTAGTTGATTTTCTAGAATTTTATGTTATAATTTAGTACGTGGCAATCCGCTGATGTTGTTTTGTTATGATTGTATCAAACACAAATTTGTATAGGAGGAATGAAAAATGAGTAAGAACTTAATCGAAAAGATTACGGAAAAACAACTTAATCCTAATGTTCCAGAATTTAGAGTAGGTGATACTGTAAAAGTTGGATGTAAGATTAAAGATGTTAGAAATGGTAAAGAGGTAAACAGAGTTCAAAACTTTACAGGAATTGTTATTTCAAGAAAGAATTCTGGTATTTCTGAAACATTTACAGTAAGAGGTGTTTACAGTGGTGTTGGTGTTGAGAAGACTTTCCCAGTAAATAGTCCTAATATTGAGTCTATTGAAGTAATCAAGAAAGGTAAAGTTAGAAGAGCTAAGTTATATTTCTTGAGAAGTAGAAAGAAACAATATAAAATTAAAGAAAGACGTTAAAAAAATCCTTGTTATAGATATTTCTATAACGAGGATTTTTATTCTTCTGTAGTTTCTTCTATCGCTTGAGTTGGACAATATTCTATTGCTGTTTTTACTATTTTTTCATTTTCTTCGCTTATTTCTTTTGTAGTAGCGTAAGCTAGTCCATCATCATTAAAATCAAAAATTTTACTTTCTTCTGTAAGGGATACACAGCTTCCACAACCAATACATTTTTCTTCATTTACTTTTACTTTCATTTCTATCTCTCCTTCTTGTTTATCATAACAATTAATCCTTAAAAAATCAATAAAATTA
>CACXEZ010000072.1 GCA_902766815.1 uncultured Erysipelotrichaceae bacterium
GATTAAATTCAGGAGAATTAATATACGAAAAAGAAAAACATAAACTCTCTGGAATAGACAAGGAGGTAGTAGAATGACTCAATTAATAATTAAGATTAATTAATGATTCTAACATTTTTTGTTTAAAGAAACTAAATAGAAATTATGAATGAAATGAGATAATTAAAAATATTTTATATGATATATTAAAAATAAGAAAGAGGTAAAATGTATGATAGAAAAAAATATGGAACTTTATAAAGAAAAAACAAAAAAAGAATGTTATAGAATTGAAATCGAAGAAGGAGTTATACCAAATATTATGGATGACAAAATTGGTGGAATACCATACTTGCCAGTTGGTGAAGAATATCCTGTTGATAAAAATAATAATCCAATGATCTTACTAATACAGATTAACTTGAAAAACATAGAATTAGAGAACTATCCGCATGAAGGAATTTTACAGATTTATATTGATAAAGCATGTAGTTATCCATGTAACTATAAAATAAGGTATTATAAAAATATTACGGAGAACAGAGAAAATCTTACAGAAACGTGTATTTAAATAATTATATTTATGAGAAACCATTAAAAATTAAATTGATTAAAGATATAGAACATATGCCAATAACAGATTATAGATTTTTTGATGTGATGGCAGAAGTAATTAAAGAAATAGCAAATATTGAAATTAAAAATTATTCAGAAGTAGAAGAATTTTTCAAAAAAAATGGATGTGATATGTATGATGAATTATATAAAATTAACAATTTTCCTGGTAATATAGGCGGATATGCGGATTTCACACAAACAGATCCAAGACCAATTGAAAATGATGAAGATAAGGTGGAATGTCTTATAAAAATTGATAGCAATTTAGAGCATGGTATTATGATAGGAGACTGTGGAATAATATTTTCTTTTATTTCAAAGGAAGATATTAAATCTGGAAACTTTGAAAATGCAATAGTTGATTGGGATTGTTGCTAAAAGATTATGAAATTTTGAATTATTTTGAAAGAAAGTTATGCAACGATTAATTTAAGAAATGATATTGAGATAATAGTTGTAGCAGAAGCATTCTTAAATATGGTATAAAAAATTGACATAAAGTTAAAAAAGTGGTATAATATAATTGTTACTAATTGTTTTTCTAGTACAAAAAGGAGATTAATATGTTGTACAGTAGAAAATTTGGGGATGAAATCATGCAAGGTGTTAACAACTTCACAAACCGGATTAATAAGCTCACAATTGTCAGTTATGATGATAAGAACATGCGTGAGATGGTATCCCGGTATGAAGAGCTTGTTCCTGAACTGAGAGATTATCAGGTAGAGCTTAACAAAGAGTCTATTACGAAATTGACTTCTATGATTTTGCTTATGATGCAGTACTTCGATCCGGCACCTGCTGCAAATACAAGAATCATTAAGAAGTATGTCTCTGAAGAAAAAGTGGCTAAATATGCCACGTTTCTGAAAGGAAGTTTTGATGAAATCAAAGATTCTCTGGAGGCAGCTATTCCTGGTTTAACTGCTAAACTCCAAGAACAATTTGAAGAAAATCAGATGAATGAGGAATTGCAGATTAAAACCAAGTTTGCTATTATCAGAGCAGCCCAGGTCAAGTGTATGAAAGACGGAAAGATTTCTATGTCAAAGAGCATTAGAGATTATCTGAAGACTCATACTGGCGAGAATGCCTTTGATCTGAGTGAACAGGATGTAGAAACAATCAAGAAAAGCATGGCTTTTGTAAATAAGTTATTTGCTTGGGTTTGTGAGCATGAAAAGGTTATTCTTACGGAAGTTGCATTTTATATGAGTAAGGAGGCACTTCTTAAGGAAACTATTGAGAAAAAGTATCCTGCTCCTGCACCTGAGATTCCGGAAGATGCGACTTTATCCGATATCATCAGTGCATCTCTTAAGGCATACTTTGAGAGTGCAAAATTCAAGTATACTAAGGCGTATGATGAGTATCTTGAAGACCAAGTAAAAGCATTGATTGTTATACTTGGCGGAATTCAGGAAGATGAATCTTCTGAACAGAAATAATATTGATCTTTAATTTGGCCCCCTCTCTATTATTAAGAGAGGGGATTACTTTTTGACAGAAAAAAATTATAAATTAATAAGAATTATAACAA
>CACXEZ010000073.1 GCA_902766815.1 uncultured Erysipelotrichaceae bacterium
CTTAAATTAAATATATTATTTTCAGGTAATTTTCTTGAACAATATTTAAAAAAAGGACACTCATATGGTTGAAAACAATAAAGACCTAATTCTTTAGTAGGTTCATTTTTATCTTTCATATAATTATTTATTGTTTCTATATATTCTTTTATTTCATCTTGTTTTTCATTAACTATATCTGTTACATCTTCTATTTCATTAAACTTGGATTCTGTTATTTTAGTAATATCTTCTATATGAAATAGTTTATTTAATTCTAAATTATCTTTTCTTATGTAGTTACTATTAATATAAACAATGAATACTTTTGTTATGGTGTATCCTAATTTGGTTAATACATAGTATTGATAAGATGCATCACTTAAATATATATCTTTTACTTCTGTAGAACTTTTTACTTCATATAATTCATAATTATTATTACTTTTCTTCAAGATATCGACACTACAAAAGTTATTATCATAGACAAATGATGCCTCTGTTACTATGATATTTTCATTTCGGAGAGCTATCTTAGTATCTTCTATCATTTTATTTAGATCTTTATTAAATTGAATATCAATATAAGGACCAAATAGTCCTTTAGCTAATATTCCTACTTCTGTTCCATTATCTAATATTGACTTATTATCTATATCAGATTTTTCTTCTTTACAATATTTGTCTAGCCATAATATTTTATTACACTGTATGGCATTACAGTAGGTTGATTTTGATAAGTTCATATTTTTACTCCTTTATTTATTAGATCGTATCTTATTTTTTAGAAAAAGTAAATGATATTATGAAAAAAACTACTCTATGGTAGTTATTTGTACTTTAGATACAGTATAGATAGATAAAAAAGAAATGAAATATAGATCCTGCTAGAACGAAGAAATGAAATATTGAATGCATGTATGGAACTTTACTTCCTATTACGTATAGAATGGAACCTATTGTATAAATAACTCCTCCTATGATTAGGAGCCAAATACCTTTTATTGGGCATACTGTTTTTAAAGGATGTATTAGGAGTAGTACTCCCCATCCTAGTAATAGATTGCATGCTACGGATATCATCTGATATTTGTCTACATTGATAGCATTGGACACGACTGCTATAATGGTAATTATCCAAACAATTCCAAATAATGTCCATCCTATTTTTCCACCTAGAAGAGACATACATATTGGCATATAGGTTCCTGCTACCATTAGAAGAACGTTACAGTGATCAATTACGCGTAATACTTTTTTTCCTTTTAAATTCGGACTTAGGGCATGGTATATGCAGGATATGATATATAGACTAATCATTAAACTCCCATATATAGTCATAGATATGATTGCTAAGGGAGTTTTGGCTTTTACAATTCCTATCACTAAAGCTACTATAGCTAGATATGTACCAATCCCATGACTTATAGAATTAATTAGTTCTTCTTTAAAACTATACTTGGGGATACTTACTGTTCTTTTTTTGGCATTATTGTTTTTTGTCATTTTTATTGCACCCTTTCTTTATTTTTTATCTATTTTTTCTAGTTCTTTATTAATTCTTTCTCTTTTTTTAATTCCTTCTCCAACTTCGTAACCAACGAATTTAATAATAGTACTTTTTTTAGATTCTGCATATTAGGAAACGCTTTTACTAATCTTCTATAAAGAATTTCTCTATTCATAAATACTTTTCTTACTTTTTTTGTGATTTCTTCTGTTGCATCTCTTTCTAAGTTGGTGATGGTATTGCTAAAATTAAATATAATAGAAAATAAATTTTATAAAACATCTTACCTCCTTCTATTATTTTAATAGCAATTTAAAATAATTTTATGTTCAAAATGGAATAAAAGTATTTTTTTAAACGTTTTTTCTTTTTCGTTTGTTAAATATAATGCTAATATAGTAAGAAAAATGACTATTTTTATTGATAGTCATTTATTCTCCTTTTCCTAAAGTCAATTTGGTAGTTTGTTCTTTTCCATCTCTTATATAAGTTATTTCCACTTCTTCATTAGGATCGTGTTTGTATAATTCATATCTAAATTCTGCAAGACTTCCTGTTTTCTTTCCTGCTAGTTTTGTAATAATATCTCCTTTTTGTAATCCTGCTTTGGCAGCTGGAGAATTGTTTTCTACCTGATAGATTGCAACACCTTGATCTATATTGTCAGGAATGATAATTCCAGCTTGCCACAAATAAAAGCTATTGCTTAAATCAAGCATGCTAATACCGATATATGGTCTTGTTACTTTTCCTTCTTTTTCTAAGATTTCTGCTACTTTTAAAGCATCTTCTATTGGTATTGCAAATCCCATTCCTTCTACGGTATCATCTACCAATTTCATGTTGGTAATTCCAATTACTTCTCCGTTAGTATTGCAAATCGGTCCTCCACTGTTTCCAGGGTTGATTGCTGCATCTGTTTGTAATACTTGCATATAGTAATCTGATACTTGGCTATTACTTAATGCTACTTCTACGAGTCTATCTTGGGCACTTAGAACTCCTTTTGTTACCGTTCCTGCATAGTCTGATCCTTCAGGAGAGCCTACTGTAAATACAGTATCACCTACCTTAGATTTACTACTATCTCCCATTGTAGCTGAATTGATTTTATCAGAGTCTTTTATACTTAATACTGCAATATCTGAGTAAGTGTCACTTCCTACTATTGTGGCATCTAATTCTGTTTCATCTGTAAATAATACTTTTATTTCTGTTTCTCCAGAAATTACGTGATTATTTGTCATAAGATATGCTTTTCCATTTTCTTTTTTATAAACGAATCCTGTTCCTGATGAAACTAATTCATTGTTACTGTATACTTCTACTACTACAACCGAGTCGTATACCTTGCTTACAGCACTCGCAATGCTATTTGTTTCGTTTAATGCCGTAGTACTGGTGGTTACTCCATTCGTGGTTGTGGCTGTAGAGAATTCTGTTAACATTAAGTAGGCTCCCAGGCAGCCACTTATAAATGATAAGGCTACTACTAAAATAATTACTACTGGTATGCTCATTTCATTGTTTTTATTTTTAATTGTTTTTGAATTTGAATATTGCTCATTTGATAATTTTGTATATTCTTCTTCTATCGAATCTATTATAATTTGTTTATTATGTAATTTTCTTGGTTTTACATTCATATTTTTTCCTTCTTTCTTTTTTAGTATATCTTTTAAATGTAATAAAATTATCGAATAATTATGGGAGATTAAGTGATTATATGATATTTATTTAAATATTTCGTTAATATTAAAAGATATATGATTGAGATAGAATATCCAATTACTACATCACTTAAGTAATGAACTCCTAGATAGACACGACTAATTCCAATTAGAATAATAATTATGACATTTAAAGTTATTAAAATAGTTTTTAATTTCTTGTTTTTGACGAAATGGTGAATAATATAGATAAGTAGTCCATAAAATGCCATACTAACCATTGCATGTCCGCTTGGAAAGCTGTAGCCACTCATTTCAATAATTCTAAATCCAATCGGTCTATCTCTTTTGAAGATAAGTTTTAATATTTGATTTAAAAATACAATAAATACTAAATTTACTACTATAAGAAATGATATTTTTTTCTTTTTTATTATGTAATAGAAATATATTATGAAAATCATACTTAAAGAAATAATTACACTTGTGTTGCTTAATTTGGTTACTAATTTCATTACTGAAGTTAAAAATGGATTTCTTAATTTGGTTACTAAAATATCATATGCTAGTTTATCTATGATTAATTCTTCTTTTATTATTATTTTTTTTGTAATCATTGTAATGATGATTAATAGTAAGAAAATAATTAATACCATTAACTTGTTATTTTTTATTTTTTGTATCATTTTTTCACGTCCTATATTTTTATTCATTATATCACGAGTTTTTTAATAAGTAAATTATTTTGTTAACTACTAAAGAACTATCAACGAAATCATTAATAGTTCTTTATAGTATTTATGCTTTGCTTTTCTTTTAGACTTAGATAAGTATTTTCTTCTAAATCCTTGAAATAATTTAATGGCAATAATATGGTGGTGGTTGCTTCTGAATTTTCATAAAAGGTATTTTCATGCATTTCTCTTTTCCAGGATAATATTTTAAAATTATCATCTGTCATTATTATGTCTACTCTTTGTTTATTTGCTATAGAACTGTATCTATTACAATTTTCTATGATAATGGCATAATATAATTTTTGAAAGTGATATTTTAATATTTCTTTATTATTGGTTTTGGTTACCATTATTGAATTTTCTTTATAAACTAGATTCATTGGATTTTAGTTTTCTTTCCATTGCCAATTTTGAATTTCAGGCATGTCTTTTCCAAACTCGTATATGTATTGTTTGTGCATTACTAATTTATCTTTGCATAGTTGATTTAAGATCGCACTGCGATTTCCTAATTGGGGTAGTCTTTTTAAGGCTGCTAAGACTAAATGATAACGGTCGATTTCGTTTTGTACGCACATATCAAATCTTGTAGTAATTGTTCCTTCTTCGTTATATCCATGAACATGTAAATCTTTATTATTTCTTTTATATGTTAATTGATGAACTAAATTGGGGTAACCATGAAAAGCAAATATAATTGGCTTATCTTTTGTAAATATTGCATCATAATCTTCATCACTTAATCCATGTGGATGTTCTGTATTTGATTGTAATCTCATTAAATCAACCACGTTTACAACACGAATTCTTAATTCTGGAAAATGTTCTCTTAAGATGGAGGTGGCTGCTAAGGTTTCTAGAGTTGGAGTGTCCCCACAACAGGCCATTATAATGTCTGGTTCTTCGTTAGCATCATTACTTGCCCATTTCCAGATTCCTATTCCTTGTGTACAGTGAATCACTGCTTCTTCCATGCTTAACCATTGTGGTCTGGGATGTTTTGATGCAATTATCACATTAATATAGTCTTTACTTTGAATACAGTGATTGAAACATGATAGTAAGCAATTGGTATCAGGTGGCAGATAGATTCTTACAATATCTGCTTTTTTTGTTACTATATGGTTTAAGAAGCCTGGATCCTGATGAGTATATCCATTGTGATCTTGTTGCCATACGTGCGAAGTCAATACATAGTTTAGAGATGAAATTTTTTGCCTCCATGGAAGCTGCTTACATACTTTTAACCATTTTGCATGTTGACTTGCCATTGAATCGACGATTCTGATGAATGCTTCATAACTTGTAAAGAAGCCATGTCTTCCTGTTAGTAAATATCCTTCTAACATTCCTTGGCAAACATGTTCAGAAAGGATTGAATCTATTACCATACCATCTGTATCTAAAAATTCATCGTTTTCATTCTTGACTGCATTCCATTTTCTGTTGGTTTCTTCAAAGACGTGATTCAATCTGTTGGATAGAGTTTCATCTGGAGCAAATATTCTGAAATTGTGTTTTTCTTTATTTAATTTTATTATATCTTTAATATAGCTGCTTAATTCCATCATGTCCGATGCTTGTTCTTTTCCATGTTGGCTTAATTTTACTCCGTAATTTCGAAAGTCAGGTAGATTTAATTCTTTTAGTAATAATCCACCATTGGCATTTGGATTAGATCCCATTCTTTGATTTCCTATAGGAGATAGTTCTTGTAGTTCTTTTATTAGTGTTCCGTTTTTATCAAATAATTCTTCTGGCTTATAGCTTTTTAACCAATTTTCTAATATTTCTAAGTTTTCTTTATGAGATTCATCTACAATTAATGGTACTTGATGAGCTCTAAATGTGCCTTCTATTTGTTTGTCTTCTACTTGTTTTGGTCCTGTCCATCCTTTTGGAGTTCTTAGAATGATCATTGGCCACTTTGGTCGTTTAGTTGTTTTTTTATATTTTATATCTTTTATTTTTTCAATGATTTCATCTAATACTTCAGCCATTCTTTTATGCATGAGCATTGGATTATCACCTTCTACGTAGTATGGTAGATATCCGCTGCCCCTGAAAAAATCATCTAATTCTATATCACTTACTCTAGAAAATATGGTAGGATTGGCAATCTTATAGCCATTCAGGTGTAAAATTGGCAAAACGACTCCATCTGTTTTAGGATTCATAATTTTATTAATTTGAAGTGATGCTGCAAGTGGTCCTGTTTCTAATTCCCCATCTCCGATTACACATGCTACAATTAAACTAGGATTGTCTAAAGCTGCACCATATGCATGAGCTAGACTGTAGCCTAATTCTCCACCCTCATTGATAGAGCCAGGGGTTTCTGGTGCAGCATGTGAGGAAATTCCACCAGGAAATGAAAATTGCTTGAATAACTTTTTTAAGCCTGCTTCATCTTTTGTTATACTTGGATATGTTTCTGTATAACTACCTTCTAAATATGTATGAGATACTACTGATTGTCCTCCGTGTCCTGGACCAGATATATAAATCATATTTAAATCATACTTTTTTATAACTCTATTTAAGTGAGTATAAATAAAGTTTTGTCCTGGGGCTGTTCCCCAATGTCCCACCACGTTTGGTTTGACATCTTTTAATGTTAATTTTCTTTTTAATAAAGGATTATCTAGCAAATATAATTGGCATACTGATAAATAATTCGCAGCCCTAAAATAGGCATCTATTTTTTTTAGTTCTTTTGCTTCCATTTTAATCTCCCCTTTATTCTTATTTTATATAAGTATATCATTAAAGTTTTGTTTTGAGAAGTTACTTTTTTTATTTTGAAAGAAAAAAAGTTCATTTCTGAACTTAATTGTCAAATTTGTCTACACTTTCTAATTTTTTATCTAGATCATCAATAATTGTCTGTAGTCTTTCAAAATTTATTTTTAAGTTTTCTTTTTCTTCTTTTATTTTTTTCTCTTCTTGTTTCTTATAACTTAAAAATCCTTGTTTTTCTTCTTTTAGTTGCTTTTTGTCTTCTTCTAATTTGTCTTTTGTTTCTTCAATGCTATTTTTCATTTCTCTTAATTCATCAATATATTTATTGATTTCAGTAACTCTAAAAGATAATGCTTCAAATAGTTCATCAAAGTTATCTATGGATGTAATTGTCTTTTCATTAGGTCTATGTAATGTACTTTTTTCATTATTAATTAGTCGGTATTCTGTCCAAAATTGTTTCATGGATGATACTTTGGGCTTGATTACAATTCCTTTTTCTATATAATTATTAAAATATAATACATTGTCTATTTCATTATCTATTGGTTTTATGCTTTTAATATCTTCATACATTTTAGTAATCCTTTTACGATATTCACTATATTTGGAATAATTTGTTAATTTTATATCATTTTCTTCTTCGTAATTTTTTACTATATTATTTGATTCTTCTTTATATACATCTTTTAGATTATTTCTTTTTACTTTCATTTCTCCGAGGTTAGAAAATAAATTTTCTGGGATTTCAATATTTCTCATTCTATTGTTATACATTTTTTTCACCTTCTAATTCTAAACTATGTCTAGACATAGACCTCATAATATTTTTTAATTTGTTCCATTCTTCTCCTTCAGAAATATTTTCTATAAATTGTTTGTTATCAATGGTAACTATTTTACCTGAATATATAATTGTATTTCCATCTTTATCATACTCATTTTTAGAATAAATGACATATTTTTCTTGTAATTCTGGAACTTCAAAGGCACAAATCATTTCTACCTCACCTATTTCCTTGTATCCATCTACTAGAGTGATTATTTTACCATTTCCCATTTTATTCTCCTCCTATTATGTTTAGATTATAACACAGTTTTATTTAAATCACAAGAAAATATTTTGGAAATCTACAAAAAGATAATTGACGTTGTAAACGATATTTTTTGTTATTTATTAGTTAATTTTTTTAAATTTACTTAATCTCTTTTTTATCTTTTGATACAATTCTACATTTTTTTTCATTTCTTTATATAATTGAAATCGTAGGTGATGGTATGAAGAAGAAGTTTTTAAATTCATCTATTCGCTTGATAGAAAAAAATGGACAATATACCGATGAACAAAAAGAAATTATTTTATATGGGTTAGAAACTTTATATTTAACTTTTACTAAGATGATTATTTTGTTTGCTCTAGCCTATCTATTAAATATATTTAAGGAATTTATCTTGTTGTTAGTTTCTTATAATATTATTCGTTCACAAGCTTTTGGAATACATGCTAGTAAAAGTATCTATTGTTTAATTTCTTCTATTTGTTTATTTATTGGTGGTGCTTTATTTTGTAAATATATCAGTATTTCCTTTTGGTTTATGATTGGTATTTCTATTATCTGTAATGTTTGTTTATTCCTTTATGCTCCTGCTGATACTTATAAAAGGCCACTTGTTAACAGAAAAAAAAGAAAGAAATTTAAGTTAATAAGCCTAGTTTTAGGAATTATATATACCATTCTTATTATTGTACTTAAGAATAATTTTATTGTTAATTATTTATGTATAGGTATGATTGAAGCTGTTTTAATGATTTTACCTATTACTTATAAAATATTTCATTTGCCTTATGACAATTATAAAACTTATTGTAGTGATGTTTAATTAGTCAAGAAGATTAATTTAAACATAAAAAAAAGAATAAAAAGGAGGTAAAGAGATGAGTTTTATTGCTGGTTTATTAGCTAAAATTGGGGCAAGTTCTGCTGCTGCTGGAACACAAGGATGTTGGTATTGGTTTATGGAAGAGCCTAAAATGCCAAAAAGCTTAATTGAAAAATAAAAATCATTATTTTGCAAAATAAAAGTATAGAATAGGTTATTCTCTTCTTATTCTATACTTTTTTTACTATAATATTTTGAGTATATACATTATTTTGAATATCCGTATTTAATTCAAATATTTTATTTTCATTGATGATATGTCTTACTAGTAATAATCCATGTCCTCTATTTTTGCCCTTAGTAGAAAATCTTTCTTTTCCAACTTTACTTTTATCTACTTCATTATTAAATGTATTTGAAATGATCATTCTAAACTCTTGTTCAGAATTTGTATATGCTTCTATTCCTATTTGTTTTGCTTCTGATTCCAAACTAGATTCAATGGCATTATCTAAAAGTACACCCAATATTCTACCAAATTCTTTTTGTTGTTTAATATTCAGATCATAAATAGTAGATTTTTCTATTCTTTTAGAAATATTTAAGGATACTTTTATTCCTTTATCCTCTGCTTCTTGAACTTTAAAGTAGCATAATCCTTTTACACCATTTGCAGGTAAATATCCAAATTTAGCATACTCTTCTTGTTTTACTTTAATTTTCTCTTTTAGTATTTCATCTATGTATTCAACTATTTCTTCATCTTCTTGTTTATCACATATCTTTGCACGTATTGTTAAAAATTCATTTTTTGTTTCATGCCTTAATACTCTTTGTTTTTCTATTTCATTTTCATACGTTGTCATAAATTCTAATAATCTATCATACTCTCTTGTTAGTTTATTGTTTTCTATAGTTTGTTTAATCAAAGTAAATAAAATTGCTACTAATACTGCTATTGCGATCAAGTATTGGAATACATCATTACTAAACTTGAATGTTTTTACTAATGAATAAAAAAATAATGATATTGGAATTAAAGTAATAATAGATAATCCAATTATTTTAATATTATTGCTTATTTCAGTATTAACAATTTTTCTTAATGGTTTTCTCAGAATTATGGTAACTAAAATTAATAGAGCTGATACAATCAAGTTAGATGCTACACTCCCAGCAAATATATTATAGCAATACGATTTATCCATTCCAAATATATTTGTTAATATAAATAATTCTAATATATCTGGAATAATTAATAATATCATATATATAAAAGCTAAAAATATTGTTTTTGAAAGTGATATATTAAATATATATCGATATAACAATATATTTGATAAGACCATTATTAAAGTTTTTATCGTTCCTTCAATATTTAAAAAAATTATTGTCTGTATTATACAAATTAATAAAGATAATATAAGATTTTTCCTTGTTATTATTTTATTTGAATCGTTTAATACAATTTTACCAAATATCAATACACTACTTACTAAAGTTATTGCAGATAAGCTATTATTAATAATTTCCCACATACTGCCTCATCTGTTTCTTTTTACGATTTGATAGTAAGTATGCACTTGTCCCGTTTTTGAAGGTAATTATATTTTCATTATAATTTACTCTTGCTATCTTTTCTAAATTTACGATACATGATTTGTGCGATTGAAAGAATCCATACCCAAGCCTTTTAGATAATTCTGCTATTGTTGATATAATTCCATATTCTTTGCCATCTTCTGTATAGATAGTACATTTTTGATTATCTTGTACTTTCTCAATATATAAAATATCATGAAATGGGATTCTGTAAGAATTATAATTAAAGTCAAATAGTAGTACTTGTTGTTTGTTTAAATTTTTTACTACGTAATCAATTGTTTCTTCAAATCTACTTGCCCACAATTTATCTTTTGGAATATAATCAAGTGCTAATAATCTTGAATAGAATATATCATTTCTGCATTCGTTATGGGATGTCACAAAGATAATGATACTTTCCATATCGTGTTCTCTAATTTCTGATGCAATTTCTAGCCCTGAGATATCAGCCAACTCAATATCTAATACATATATCTTTTGCTCATTCTTTCTTTTTATTATTTCTTCTACTTCCTTATTATATTGAGTAAACTTATTTATTTTATACTCAAAGTTATAGGGCATCATAACTTTAGTTATAATTGTATGTAATCTATTTAAGAAATCTTTATTATCTTCACATATAATAAACCTTAACATAACCACACTTCTCCTTTCTAGTGAAATATTATATCATAATTTGAAAAAATTTCCATTATTTTGTCAAAAAAGATTCTTAAACTTTGTTACAGTTTAGACTAGACAACAGAAAAAGCAGGTAGAAAATTTATGTTTCTATCTGTTTTTATATAAGTATCGGTTTACCATTTA
>CACXEZ010000074.1 GCA_902766815.1 uncultured Erysipelotrichaceae bacterium
CATTAGAAAGAGTATCATGAGATGGTGTACCATTTTCTAGATGTAATAAATTTGTAAAATATTCTTCGTATACTTTAAGAAAATCAGTATAACCACATAAAATTCCATATATAGTCATAATTAATATATTAATTAGTTCATGTCTTTTTCCTCTTATGTCTCTTGGAACTTCTAATTTATAAAAAATTTTTATGCGATTGCCATATTTAGTACTCAGTAAAATAGAATAAATTTTTTTGCAATGAATTTGTCTTAAAATGTTGCATAATTTCATCAAATACTATGTTACAATTATTTTATATAAAAGGTGGTTATATAGTATGATAACAAGGAAAATGATAAGAGAAAGAAAAGAAGCTGTTAATGCTTTAGAAGAATTATTAATTATAATTAAACAATCACTCTCTTATTTCTACAATTGGTTAGATAATCTCACTGATATTAGAAATTAATCATATATTTCTTATGATATTAAAATTTGTTTAGTTGTTCGTATATTAGCTTTATGCTCTGGAATTCAGTCTATGAACCAAATTTTACAGAAATTTTAAAAATAGATATAACTACTTAACTCAAGTAACTATATCTATTTTCTATACAATACTTGAGTGTGATAACAATGAGCAATAATTTCAAGTAAAATAATTCTAACAAAATATCTAAACAACTATTCAATAAATAATAATTATATGATACAATACTACCAGTTAAGGAAGTGGTACCATGCCTTTAGTAGCAAGCGAAATTACAAAACTTTTATTACCAGTTGATATTAGCAAAGGATTAAGATATTATTCAGAATACATTGAGTATGATAAAAGAAGAACAGCCGGCGATAAAATAATATATACATATCAAGTAGAAAGTGAATCAACAGACTCATTTTACGAAGTAAACATAACATACCAAAACGGAAAAGTAAAAGAAGCAGATTGTGACTGCATGCGCTTTTATGATGCCGGAAGTTGCAAACATATCGCCGCAGTATTAATCCAAAGATATGATGAAATGATGAAAAAATCCCTAACAAACGAACAAATATCAGAACAAATACTTTCTCTTTTCTATAACAAAAATGACCAAACAAGAAAGATAAAAAAAGAATTAAAACTAGAAATAGACTTATCCTTTGACACAAGATATTATGAGACATATCTAATTCCCAAAATCAAAATAGGTTACGACAAAATGTACAACTTTAATAGTAAATGTCGTAAATTCTACGAAGTATATGATGAAATAACAAATGAATTAACATTTGGAAAAGGATTTACTTACACCAAAGGTGAATACTTTTTCACGAAAGAAGACGAAAAACTAATAGAATTCCTAAAAATGATAAAAGTTCAAAACGAATCTATCTACTATCGTCGTGATTACTTAGCAATGGAAGGAAAAGATATCTCAAAATTTCTAGATTTAATCAAAGGCAAAACTTTCACCATAAACGGAAAAAAATATCATGGTATAAAGAAAGAGAGTCCATATGAATCCAGCTTAAAAAAAGAAAAAGATACCTATAAATTTAAATTACAAGAGTCTCCTAGCTATCAAGAATTAACACCGGAATATGTCATAAGCAATGGCGACTTCTATGAAGTACCATCCAAAGTAGCAAGATTAAAAAATGTGATGTCTCAAAATGGTTTAAAAGAACTAGAATTCAAAGAAAAAAGCCTAGAAAAATTCAATAAAGGAATACAAAAAGAAGTAAAAGATAATATCAAACTAGATACCTCTGTAAAAGATAAAATAATTATAGCAGATAAACCAACAGGCAAACTATATTTTGATTTTCATTACGATAAAATAGTATGTGACATCAAACTAACATACAAACATACAGAAATAAACTATTTTGAAAATACCCCTGACATCTTAAGAGATACTGAATATGAAAATGAAATATTAGACACTCTAAATTACTATCACTTTACAATAGAAAGTAACCAAATATACTTAAACGACATTGACCTGATAGGAGAATTTTTAGAAGAAAACTTAAATAATTTTACAGAAAAATACGATGTATATACCTCTCAAAAATTAAAAAACACCAGAATACAAAAAGATGTAAATATCTCCTCAACATTCACCATAGGTAAAGATAACATTATGAAATATGAATTCCAACTTGATAACATATCAAATGACGAACTAGTAAATATCCTAGAAGAAATAAAAAAGAAAAAGAAATACTATAAACTAAAAAATGGAGATTTAATAGATTTAGAAGAAAATGAAAAATTAAAAGAATTAGATAATTTAATTGATAACATAAATATTGATAAAAAAAGCATCAAAAAAGGTAACTGTGAAATACCAAAATATAGAGCAATATACCTAGATAGCCTAAAGAATAAATATAGCATAGTAAAAACAAATAATTTATTTGATGAATTAATAAACAAATTCAATACCTATAAAAATGCCAAACTATCTTTAAATAATAAAGACAAAAAAATATTAAGAGATTACCAAATAACAGGAGTAAAATGGCTTTATAACATCTATAAATGTGGATTTGGCAGCATCCTAGCAGACGAAATGGGACTTGGTAAAAGTATCCAATTAATATATTTCATCAAAGAAGTACTAAAAGAGAATATTGATGCTAAAATATTAATAATAGCCCCAACCTCACTAATATATAACTGGGAAAATGAGTTTGATAAATTTGGTAGTGAACTAAACTATCAAGTAGTAGCAGGCCCAAGAGCAAAAAGAAAAGAAATCTTAACTAACTTAAATAACACTAATATCATCATTACAACCTATGGTCTAATAAGAGAAGATAAAGACATCTACAAAGGTATAAACTTTGAAGTAATAGCAATAGATGAAGCTCAAAACATAAAAAATGACAAAGCCCAAATGACCAAAATAATAAAATCCCTAAAAAGCAATGCTAAGTTCGCCCTAACAGGTACACCACTAGAAAACTCAGTAACAGAGCTTTGGAGTATCTTTGATTTTATTATGCCAGGATACTTAGCCAATCTAGAATCATTCCACTCAAAATATAACATCAAAGATATCGATGAAGAAAACCTAAAAATATTAGATACCCTAAAACAACAAATAACTCCCTTCATTCTAAGAAGAAAGAAAAAAGATGTAATAAAAGAACTTCCAGACAAAATAGAAAATAATATTTATTTAGAATTAACAAAAGAACAAAAGAAACTATACGCAGCAGAACTAGAAAAAACCCAAAGAGAATTAGAAGAAATGATAGGCAGTGAAGGATTCAACAAATCTAGATTCAAAATATTACAACTTCTTACCAAACTAAGACAGATATGCATCGACCCATCCATTATCTATGAAAATTACCATGGAGGAGCCACTAAAATAATTGAATTAATCCCAATAATAAAAGGAATTATAGAAAACGGACACAAAATATTATTATTCTCTACCTATAAAACCGCTATAGACATATTAAATAGAGAACTAACCAATAACGACATAAGCTCTTATGTAATCGATGGAAGTGTATCATCTAAAAAAAGAATTGAACTAGTAAACAAATTCAACAACGATAATACAAATGTATTCTTAATAACATTAAAAGCTGGAGGAACAGGACTTAACTTAACAAGTGCTGATGTTGTAATACACCTAGATTTATGGTGGAACCCACAAGCCGAAAATCAAGCAACAGATAGAGCCCACAGAATAGGGCAAAAAAATATTGTAGAAGTAATTAAACTAATATGTAAGGGAACCATAGAAGAGAAAATACTAGATCTTCAAAAGAAGAAAAAAGTACTAAGTGATACCCTAATAGAAGGAGAAGATAGAGATACAGCAGTGATTTCTAAATTAAGTGAAAAAGATATAAAAGAATTATTATCTATGGACAAAGATGAAGACTAACTATGTAAATAATTAATCTAATAAAAATGAATATCTAAACAAAATAGAAAAAGAATATATAAAATTTAATGCTTTTAGAAAAGAATTAAAAACATATACAGGAGAAAAGAAATGAATAAGCAAGAATTAAAAAATATTATAAAAGAAATAGAAACAGATAAATTAAATGAGTTTTTAGCAGATTTACTACTTAACAATGAGAATATAATGAATCAGTTTAGAAGTAACTTTATCAATAACTTTCCCAAGATTACAAAAGAAGAATATGAAAGAAAAATATGGAATGCTATTTATGAGTGCAGAGATAAAGATGGTTTCATTAGTTATAGTAATGCTAGAAAATATACTCACGCTATGTATAACTTTACTAGTGAAGCTCAAGAACTAATAAATAACAAAAATTATGAATCAGCATTTGATATAGTTACTTCTATATTAGATTCTATACCCGATATACCAATTGATGACTCTAATGGTTCTACTGGTGCTGTAGCAGATGAATGTATAGAAATTATTGAAGAAATAGTAGGCTATACGTTACTTGAAGAAACAGAATTGAATAAAAAAATACTAGATTATATACTAGAAGAAATAAAAACATATACATTATCTAACTATGGAATAGAATTATATCCTATATTAAATTACTATATTGATGAGAAAAAATATTTAGAAGAAATATTATCATCATTAAATTACAGCATTAAAAAATATCCAGATAAATGGAATACAGAAAAATATAAAAAACTAAAAAGTGACATAAAAGAATTGCTAGTAAAAACAACTGATGAAAAACGCCAAAACTGACACAATGAAATAAATTTGCAGGCTTAATTTTTATTATTGAAATACATAAGTAACTATATCATGCTTTTATCATACACTATCTTAGGTGATAACAATGAACAATAACCTAAAAGGAGTGGTGATTGACCCGGGACATGG
>CACXEZ010000075.1 GCA_902766815.1 uncultured Erysipelotrichaceae bacterium
ACCCTGAATATTTGATTCCACCTTCTTGCACTGGAGCTGCTAAATTTTGCATGTATTGATGTGTATAATTTCCATCTGCTGTTGATACATCAAATTTTTCATAATAGATTGTATCTTGATTTACTGATATGTATCCATTATACATAAATGCTGCTCCACCTTGAATTCCTTTTGTTGGATTGTTCCAACCATTTTCGTATGCATAGCTTGAATATATTGAACTTCCCCTTCCTGTCCATGATTTGATATTGAAGAAGTTGTAATATCCAGAATATGTGCTTCCATCATAAGTGAAGGTGCCACCTAATCTACTATCACTTGAATTATCACTTGTTCCCATTTCTTGTTTGATACGGCTAGCCACATGCACTGCACTAATTCCAATATTTCTTGATGAATTTACAATATCATTACTAGCGCCTGTGCTACCGTTGTTGTATAGTCTATTCCAAAATGATTGAGTTCTGATAATAGAGTTTACTACATCTAGAGTTTGATTATTACTATAGGTTAATGCTTCAAATGCAAAAATATATTTTTCATTTAGATAATTTCTTGGGTCTATAAAATAGGCAATTGCTTCTCTTGAAGCATTGTAATATCCTGGTTCGGAAGAATACTCATTAAAACTGTTATTTAATACGTTAAATGTATGGGAGGAAAGTGATAAATACCCTTCTTTGAAGGCGTTATATTCTAATAGACTTCTACCATTGACATTTTCCCCTGTAATCACGTCATCAAAATTTAAATTGATTCTTTCTGTCTCAAAATTCCAATTTGGATGTCTTGCATGAAGTTCTAGTAAATATGAAAAATAGCTGTTTGGGAATCCTTTATTATTTAATTCATTTTGATAACTTTCTATAGTGTCACCATTTGTTTTGTTTTCATAATATTTTTCGGCTGTACTTGATAATTTTGTTGTGTTTACATAATATCCACATACATAGCCAGTATTATTTCCAGTCTTAATTTTATACCAGTATGGGCAGGTGGTATTTGGTTTTTCTTCTGTTGCTAAAATATTTACATTATCTCCGCAATTTACTGTTGTGCCAGTTCTATTTCCGTTAGCTGTACTTCTTAAAGATAGACTACCTATATCTTCATAGCACATAATTGTTCCATCACCAGTAGGTGCATTACTATAATTTTCCTTTGAATAACTGTCATCCTCTCCTTGATAGGTACTTGTGTTTTCTTGTTTTACTGTTATGTAATCTCCACAGGAATATCCAGTATAACCACCGTATGTTACTTTGTACCATTTGCTACATCCATTTCCTGACCCTGCATTTAAATCTAGTATTTCTAATTCGGTATTATTATAAAAATGAGTTATTTTTGTACCACTGGTACTAGGAGTACTTCTTAAAGTAAGAGAGTCATTTACATTTACTGTTCCTGTTAAAGCGAAAGCATTGCTTATAAAACAAAAGAAACATAGTAAGCTAAAATAAATATATTTACTTTTTTTTATCATACTACCAACGCTCCTTTATTTATATCATCATTATAACAAAGTTCGACATTTTTTACTAGTATTTTTCTTTACTTTACGCAAATTTACAAAAAAATCAACTTACTTTGGGATAAGTTAACTTTCATTTCTCTTCTTTTGAAAAAAATCTGTTAGAATGCTGCTGCACTCTTCTTTTAGAATGTCTTTTGTTACTTCTATTTTTAGGGTTTTCATTTTTGATAGTTGTCCGAATGATTCATTTGAGGTTCCATAGACTACTCTAGAGATTCTAGATTGTATAATAGCTCCTGTACACATTAGGCATGGTTCTACTGTTGTATATAGGGTGCAACCTTCTAAATACCAAGTTTTCAACTTTTTACAAGAGGCATTAATTGCTAATACTTCAGCGTGATACGTTGCTACATTTTTTAGAGTTTTTTGGTTATAAGACTTAGCTATCACGTGATCGTTTTTTACTATTATACAGCCAATAGGAACTTCATCTTTAAGATATGCTTTTTTTGCCTCTTTTAGGGCTAAGTTCATGTAATATATATCATTCATTATAATTTACTCCATTTCAAAGTTTCTTTTTATAAAAATTTCTAACTGTTTTTCATTTTAACATAAACTTAGCTTCCTTACAATAGCAATATAAAAGAAATACCTATTGATTTGGTATTTCTAATATTTGACCTATACTTAAGGCATTGCTAGTTAAGTTATTTAATTTTTTGATTTCATCTACAGTGGTGTTATATTTTTTGGCAATACTATAGAGACTATCACCACTTACTACTTTATAAGTTGATGTATTGTTTGTAGAAGTTACTGGTATTTTTAATGTTTGGCCTATACTTAGGTTATTGTTGGTTAGATTATTTAGTTTTTTGATTTCATCTACAGTGGTGTTATATTTTCTTGCGATACTATAGAGATTATCTCCGCTTACTACTTTATATGTTAAGTAAGTACTGGTAGAAATTGTTGTTGGTATTTTTAATGTTTGACCAATTTGTAATAGATTTGTAGATAGATTGTTTACTTTTTTGATACTATCTACTGTTACATTAAATTTTTTGGCAATACTATAAAGACTATCACCACTTACCACTTTGTAGGTTGTTTCTTCTATTCCAGATTCTTCTTTTGATGGTATTTTTAATGTTTGACCTATACTTAGGTTATTGCTAGTTAGATTATTTAATCTCTTGATTTCATCTACAGTGGTATTATATTTTCTTGCAATACTATAGAGATTATCTCCTGATTTTACTGTATAGATAACTTCATTGGTAGTTGGTTCTTCTATTGTTTGTTGGGTAGGAATTTTTAGAATTTCTCCTATGCTTAGGTTATCTGTTGTTAAGTTATTTAGTGATTTTAATTCAGTTACTGTAGTGTTATACTTTTTGGCAATGCTATAAAGACTATCACCTTTTTTTACGGTATAATAATTATTTCCGCTGATAGGTTGATATGGTACATTTAAATAACTACTTAAAGCAATGACTACTGCTTCTCCTAATTCTTCTTGTTTCCTTTTTAAGAGCGTGGCATCATTTGTGTTATCTATATTACCATAAAATATGATTAGGCTTTCATTGTTAGAGGTATCTCTTATGATTTGATAATAGTCTTTAGATGTGTCACTAGGTAGTCTTCTTTGATAATATTTAGATACATCTATGCCAGTTTTTTTTATTTCATTAGCTATTTTTTCGGATAAGCCATCACTATTTCTTAGAGCATATACAATTTCCGAACCTTCTCCTCCTGTTGTTAAAGCATTTGAGATTACAATCACATCATTACCTGATCCGTATAAGGATTTAATTCTACTTATTCTATTAGACATATCTAAGGTTTCATCTGAATCTCTTGTTAAAGAAACTGGAATGCCTAGCGATCTCAATCTATCATATATGTATTTGCTAATTTCTAAGTTATAATTTTTTTCGATGATGCCATTGGTATTACTTCCAATATCGTCGCCGCCACGTGAGGCATCAATTACGACTTTTTTCGTTACTCTTGTATCCATCCATAATCACCTAATTTATTTTATGATACTATTTTTCTTTTTTTTCTCTAATTAGGTTATTTTCTAGAAATAAATTGATGATACATATCACTTGCTACATTAAAGTCTAGTATTTGAAAGATATTGTCTAAGTAAAGATCTTTTTTATTTTCATAGTTGATATAGTATGCATGTTCCCACATATCAATTGCAATTAATGGAATTAGGTTATAAAAATATGGACTATCCTGATTAGATGTATTTATAACTTTTAAACTTCCATCCCTATCTACTACTAAAAAGGTGTATCCTGATCCTTTTAAATTTAGAGAAGTTTTTTTAAGTTCTGAGAATAGGTTTTCTAGATTGCCAAATTGAATATCTATTTTTTGTTTTAGTTTTCCTTTAGGAGGCTTGGGAGAGATAGAAATGCTATTGAAGTAAAGTTCATGATTTAATACTCCTCCTAAATTAAATAATATATCTTCTTTTTTCTCTTGAGGAAATTCATTGATATGGTAGTTTAATAATACTAAGGGATATTCAAATTGATAGTTGATACTCTTTAATAGCTCATTTAATTTCTTTAAGTAATTAAGATAATGTTTATAGTAATGAAGTCCTACTGTATGGGTATCAATAAATGGTTCTAAGGAATCAGTTTGATATTCTAATTTGATTGGTTTATACATTATATCACCCCTATCATGATATGTCTTTCTTTTAAAAAAATAACTTATTAAAAGGCTTAACTCTTAGACAATAATGATAGTTAGACATCAAATATTTTAATTAAGAGTAGTGAGAAGGAAATTTTAGAAAAAGTAATTGTTTTCTTTAAAAAAGCACCACTATTAGCAAGAGTGTTGATTATACTTGAGGTGTTGTCATTTTAGAACAGTTGTTGAAATTCCTACCAGTGTTGTTAATAAAAAGAAGAAATAGTTTAATTTTTGTTTATACTTTTTAGGATTTTTTCTACTTCTTCTTTGGTTTCTTCAAATAATTCTATTCTATAATTGGTAATACCTAGAGAGTGATAATTATTCATTTTTTCTATTTTGTTGATTACTTCGTGTGCAAAGATATGTGATAAATTATTTTTATACATGACTGGATATTGATGATTATATTTATCTATTAAACTACATTTATATTCTCCTAAGTAATGTTTCGTTATCATTAGTTCTACTCTTCCATAGATGATCATCTCTACACGTTCTTTTTCTCCTACTTTTTCCATTAAGTCTTTTATTCTATCATCGTTTAATTCTACTGATATGGTTACTCTTTCTACATTTAGATTTCTTAAAGCTTTTATACTAGCGTGGTTTACTATATTTAAATAGTAATCTGTTACTACATTATTCTCTTTACTATACAGATAGGCGCTCCCTAAATCTCCTACTAATAATTTTTCTTTTGTAAATATTGGTTCTTCATAATTTACTCTATCTATTCTATAATAGATATTTTTTTTATTTCGGTACTTTTTGTATAGCTCGTAATCCGTGACATAGATAGATTCTACATGGTGTTCTAGACATGCTTTTAATTGACTTTCTGTACGTACTAAAGCATGAATTGAATATTTTTCAGAGAATGTACTTTTTATTGTTTCTTCTACCGTGGTTCTTTTTATTACTACATCATGAACTTTTTTCTTTTTTCTCATGTTAGTCAGTTCTTCTGTTAAAAATCTTCTTATTTCGTTTAAAGTACTTAATCTTATAAAGATATTATTGTCACTATCTATTTCTAATTTATCTAAAGTATAGGGGGTGTTTCCTAATTTACTTAGTTGCCTTTTTATACTCTGTGTATCTACTTTTTGCTTTAAGGCTTTTTCTACGATTTCACCAGTTTTTGATACTTGATTTTCACCATCAGTCATTTCTATTTTAATGGCGGTACCTATTTTACAAATTGCTTTCATAGTAACATTAATTTTTTTCTCTTTATATTGCTTAATTTCTTTGGTTAACTCAGAATCTATTGTTTTTAATATAATATCTCCTACTTTTATGTTATTTTTTTTATCTAAATAGCAGATATTTCCTTTGTTTAT
The DNA here is from genome assembly GCA_902766815.1 of uncultured Erysipelotrichaceae bacterium. The sequence goes on from CACXEZ010000075.1 coordinate 5,560, forward strand.
TTCATTAATTAGAAGACCTTTTTCATTATAAAGATGATTTACAATCATTCCTACGTTAGCATTCTTAAAACGAATACCATCTTCTTGATGTAGAGAATCTTTGGTGAGTTTTATTTTTATTTTATTTCTTTTTACTTCTATTACTGTACCTATTTCTATTCCCTGATGATTAGGAGATTTGGTGTTCATGATATTTTCTTCATCGAATAGGTATCCTTTTGTGAAACCTCTATTGAATAGTTTTTTTAAATTTATTTCTTCTTCTTTTGTTAAAATACTTGTTTTTCCTTCATAATAGGCATCGATTATTCTTCTTGCACATTTTGTCACATATCCAACATATGATGGAGATTTCATTCTGCCTTCTATTTTGAAGCTATCAATGCCTAATTCTATTAATTCATTTAAATTGTTTAAGGTATTTAATTCTTTGGTGCTTAATAAATAATTTCCATCTGTGGTAATTCTTTTACCATTTTCTGATAATTGGTAAGGTAGTCTACAGCATCCTACACATTCTCCTCTATTCCCACTTCTTCCTCCATTTAGGCTGCTGAATAGACAGCAGCCAGAGTAACAGATACATAAAGCCCCATAGATGAATATTTCTTTTTCTATGACTGACTTTAATTCTTTTATTTGTGATGTAGTCATTTCTCTTGCTAAAACTACTCTTTTTACACCTAAGTTTTTCCATAATTCTAAGATGCTATTGTTATGATTATGACATTGCGTAGAGGCATGAATTTCTAGGTTTGGATACATTCTACGAATTAAGGTTATTAATCCTATGTCTTGCATAATGAGAGCATCCACCTGATTTATATATAGAAATTCAACGTAATCTAAGACATCAGATAACTCATTTTCATAAATAATTGTATTTACTGTTACATAAACTTTTACTCCATAAAGATGGGCATATTCTATTATATTTACCAACTCTTCATTGGTGAAATTTTCGGCATATTTCCTCGCTCCATAGGCCTTACCGGCTAGATAAATTGCATCAGCCCCATTATGAATTGCCAGATGGGCCATTTCTATATTACCAACTGGACTTAATAGTTCTACTTTTCTCATCACACTAATCTCCTACTCTTTTTTATTTTTGATTAAATTTTTTTATTTCTTTTACTATAAATAATACCTCTTTTGTAATATTTTCTTTTTTATAATATTCATTCAATACTAATTTATCTATATTTTTTTCATTTTTAATTTTATAATAAATTCTTTCTAATCTCCTAATGGCGATTGCTATGCTATTTTCATCATCTATATAATATTTGCTATAGATCTGCATAATTCCAAACTTTCTCCCTTTTCCATTTAACTTATACCATTGGTAGTCCAACTTTCTAAATAATTCTGGTCTATTCTTATTTTCGTATATCATTATCGCATAGATTATTGGAATTAAATCTTTATATCGTGTTTTTACGAAGGAAGAGTAACCATTTTTTAATTTCGCATATTGCATTACTATATATTCTCTTTGTTGAAACTTGTCTATATTTTCTCTTGCTGCTATTTGTTTTTTACTTTTAGTGGGTGACATTTTAGTATCTTTTTTGATTAAGTAAGCTATATACAAAATAATTAGAATCCATATTATTAGTTTTATTTGTTCTAAATCTAAAAATACTGTTTGTACTTTACTTATCAAAAATGTATTTAAACAAAAAATAGCAAGAAAGGTAAAGAAATATTTTTTTATGTAAGTTCTTTCTTTGAAAAAATTTAGTTCCATAATCATATTCGTATAGAATATGCGAATGAATAATTCAAACAAGAAGACAAGAAAGATAGCATCATTATTTTTAGTGAGATTTAGGCTTGTACATATTCCTGATAAAAATATAATATAAATACTTGAAATGATACTATAATGGAGTACATCTTGTTCTTTTTTTTCTACATAATTTAATAGAAAAAATAAAAGTATACTTGCTATTAAATAGATTATAAGTGTATGAAAATCCATAAGTCAACCTCCTTTAAAAATTTTTTTGAATATTATATCTTATAAGAAGTAAAAATACAAGGGATTTCCTTGTATTTTTATTAAGCTCTCGTTTCATAAACACTAGCTTGTTTTTTATCTTTACCAACACGTTCATACTTTACATATCCACTAATTTTAGCGAATAACGTATCGTCTGTACCTCTTCCTACATTTTTACCTGGATGAATTTTGGTACCTCTTTGACGATAAATGATAGAACCTGCTTCTATATATTCTCCATCTGCAGCTTTTGCGCCTAATCTTCTACCAGCTGAATCTCTACCATTGCTTGTAGATGATTGTCCTTTTTTATGAGCAAATGTTTGGATATTAAATTCTAAAAATTTTACCATTATTCTTCCTCCTTATCTAATTTAATGTTTTTAGGATACTGTTTTTCTAAACTTGTCAAACATCTAATCATATTTTCAAGTAAAGTGATTGTTGTTTTATCATAATTTAGTACTTTGATTATTTTTTTATCATTGTTATCTTCTACTTTAATTGTTTCTCCATTTAGAGCAAATATTCCATTTATAGTACAAAGATAAGTAGCACTTACAGCGGCACAAACAATATCTTTTCCATATTCATTATAATTAGCATGTCCCTCTAAAATAATTTTTTTTAGTACTTGTTTATTTTGAACAATATGAATCCTAATCATGATGGTCACCTTATTTAATTTTTTTAATTACAACTTTTGTGTATGGTTGACGATGACCTTGTTTTTTTCTTGTACTAGTTTTATTAGGTTTGTATGTAAAGATGTGAATTTTTTTACCTTTACCATTTTTTACTACTTCGCCTTCAACACTAGCACCTTTTACATAAGGATTTCCGATAACCCCATTTGCCATAAGAACTTTGTCAAAAACAACTTTTTCTCCAACTTCTGCATCTAATTTCTCAATATAGATTTCTTCGCCAACAGATACTGAATATTGTTTTCCACCAGTTTCAATAATTGCTTTCATATTTTACCTCCTTAACATATATTTGGATTAAGACTCGCCTTTAAGGTAACTTTACGTATTTTAAACCTTTTTAGTGCGGTTGAGTAAACAACTCGAGGTCCTTAAAACATTTAAGATTTTACCATAAAATCATTTACAAGTCAAATAAAATAAGTACTTTTCTTTAGAAAAAGAACAACATTGCTGTTATTCTTCTTATATATTTTTATAATTTACTTCCAATTCCTTTCATTGCTGGGAAGAATCTAACTGGGTCAAATGTGCTACCTGCTGTATTGGATGCGCCAATTGTTCCTGCACCATTTGCCATTGCAAAGTGTAAGTGGGCCCCCTTAGTACAAGTATCGTTCCATTTTGCAATTTCTTGAGCTCCTCCTCCACTATAACCAATGATTTGTCCACCGGTTACTTTGCTTCCTACAGAAACATTAGCAGATAACAAATGCATGTATAAAGATACATAATAACTTCCATTATAATTATGTTTAATTTGAATGACATATCCCCCACAACTCTCACTGGGATTATTGACTTTCCAGTAAACACGTGAAGAAATTACTTCTCCATTTGCAACAGCCTTTACGGGCGTTCCTTCACTGACGGCTAAATCTACAGCATAATGGTATCTGTTTTCATCCCAACCATAATTAGATGATTGTCTAAATGTTGAGATTGGATAAGTCCAGCCATTTACAGCTGCTATACCACTACAATTATCTACATCTTGATCTAGTGTACATCCTTGGGCTTTATAATTAGCAATTCTTTTCTTTTTCTCAGCAATTTGTCCGGCAATGGATAAGCTATCATCATTGTCACTCTTATTTTGTACTTGAACGATTAAGTATTTAGCTTGTAAATCACTTTTCTTTTTAGCGAGTTCTTCTTGCTTTTTAGCAAGAGTTTCTTTTTTTTCATTTAGTTTTTCAATTAATTTATTTAATTCATCCATTAATTGATTATTATAATCACTCATTTGAGTTACTACGGCATAGCGATAGATAAAGTCTGTATAGCTTTCTGCATCCATTACATACTCTAACATACTATCTCCATGACTGTTCATTAGTTGTAGAAAAAGCAGCATTTGATTCGTTTCTTCTTTTTTCTTAGCTATTTCTGCTTCACTTTTTTGAATTTCATTCTCTGCTGATATTATTTCTTGTTGTGCAGACTTGATCTCAGACTCTGTACTAGCAATGCTGGCTTGAATATTTTTTAATTCTGTTTGGCTTAAATTAGCTTTATTTTTAGCAGCATTATAGCTTTTTTCTAATTGAGCTAATTCGTTTTGTAATTGTCTTAACGTTAGGGCACTGGGTTCTTTACAATTTACAAAAAAAAGAATATTTATTAAGAAGAATATAAAAATATACTTTATTTTTCTCATCCTTACCACCTTGACAACATTATAAAAGAAAAAAGAAGATAAGTCAATTTATTATTATGGCAATCGCATAAAAATTTTTTATAAAAATATGAGATAATATTTTTTATATTATTAAAATTATCGTGTATTCTTATATAAAAGGGTGTGTGATAATTTATGAAATCTTTATTTCATCATTTTGAAGTATTAGAAGATCCAAGAGATATAAGAGGAAAAAGACATGAACTAATTAATATATTAATTATGACTATATATGGAATTTTATGTGGTTATACTGATTTTACAAATCTCGCTGATTTTCTTAAAGTATACGAAGAATATTTTACAAATTTATTACATCTAGAAAATGGTACACCATCTCATGATACTCTTTCTAATG
>CACXEZ010000076.1 GCA_902766815.1 uncultured Erysipelotrichaceae bacterium
CTTTTTTTAACCATTTGTAGCACCTTTTAATCCTTTATATATATAATAACACAAAAAACGCACAATTTCTCATGCGTTTATCCTGTGATTTTAGCAATTTTTGTTGACAGTTGCTAATAATATGTTATAATGAATAACTGTAATGTGAAAGTGAAAGGATGAATCTATGAAGTATGTTAATAAATTTTATAAGTTTATGAGATTTCGTTATGGAATAGATGAGTTGTATCGGTTTTTATTGTGTTTATATATAGTTATTGCTATTGTTCATTTATTTATTTCTTCTAGAATACTTAGTGCTGTGGAGCTTGTTATTTTTATGGTTATGCTTTATAGGGTGTTTTCTAAAAATATTTCAAAAAGAAAAAAGGAAAACGAGAAGTATTTAAAGTTAAAGAAGAAAATTATGAGGCCAATCCAGAGAGTAAAAAGAGATTATCAGGATAGGGAATATTGTATTTATCATAAGTGTCGATATTGTAAGGTTACTTTAAAGTTGCCTATTCCTTCAAAAAGAGGAATCAAACATGTTACGTGTCCTAATTGTAAGAAGAGAATAACTATGTTAGTTTTAAGAAAACAAAAAATTGAAGTGATTAAGAAGAAGGGATGAGTTTCAGATGAGAAAATTGTTTAAAAACTTTAATAAGAAAGATTTAATGATCGTAGTTTTGTGTATTGTCATTATGTTCTTTCAGGTATGGATTGAATTGAAATTGCCTGATTATATGAGTGCTATTACAAGACTGATTCAAACTGATGGTAGCGAGATGCAGGAAATCTTGAAGCAGGGTGGTTATATGTTGGCTTGTGCTTTGGGTAGTATGGTATCAGCTATTATTGTTGGGTATTTATCAAGTACTTTGTCTGCTAGTTTTTCTTTAAGATTAAGAGAAAAAATATTTAAGAAAGTGCAGAGATTAGGAATTCAAGAAATTAAGGGATTTTCTACTAGTAGTTTGATTACTAGAACTACTAATGATGTTACACAAATTGAGATGTTGATTTCAATGGGGCTTCAGGCTTTGATTAAGGCACCTATTATGGCGGTATGGGCTATTAGTAAGATTATTAATAAGAGTATAGAATTGTCAGCTTTAGTGGGAGTTGGGGTTGTTATTTTACTTATTACGGTATTATCTATTATGGCTGTTGTATCTTCTCGTTTTACTAAAGTTCAGAAGTTGACAGATAAGATTAATAATGCTACTCGTGAAAATTTAATGGGTATTAGAGTTGTGAGAGCTTTTAATGCCGAAGAGTTTCAAAAAAATAGATTTGAAGAAGTTAATGGTGATTTGACAAGTACGAATTTAACTATTCAAAAAATGTTTGCTTTGATGATGCCGGTTATGAATTTAGTGATGCATTTCTTAACTTTAGGTATTTATTTTATTGGTTCTTATTTAATTCTTCATGTTGGTATGGTAGAAAAGATCAATTTATTTAGTAATATGGTTGTATTTACTAGTTATGGTCTACAAGTGATTATGTCTTTCTTGATGTTAACTGTTATCTTTATGATTTTACCTCGTGCACGTGTATCAGCTAATCGTATTAATGAGGTAATAGAGTCTGATATTTCTATTCAAGATGGTAGTATTGATATTAAAAAGAAAAAAGTTAAAGGAACGGTAGAATTTAGAAATGTTTCTTTTAAGTATCCTGATGCTGATGAGTATTTACTTAAGAATATTAGTTTTGAGGCTAAGATGGGAGAAACTGTTGCTTTTATTGGTTCTACTGGTAGTGGTAAGAGTACTTTGATTAATTTAATTCCTAGGTTTTATGATGTTACTGATGGAGAAATTTTGGTTGATGGTATTAATGTTAAGGAATATAAGTTAGAAACTTTACATAATATTGTTGGTTATGTTTCACAGAAAGCTTTTATGTTTACCGGAACTGTGAGAGAAAATATTCAGTTTGGGAATCATGGCAAAAAGAAGTGTACTGATGAGGAAATTAGGAAAGCTATTGATGTGGCACAAGCAACAGAATTTGTTAGTAGTATGGATGGAGAGTTGGATGCTCATATTGCTCGTGGTGGTACTAATGTTAGTGGTGGTCAAAAACAAAGACTTTCTATTGCTCGTGCAGTAGCAAGAAATCCAGAGATTTATATTTTTGATGATACTTTTTCGGCTCTTGATTATCAGACAGATGCAAAATTAAGAAAAGAGTTGAAGAAATATACAAAAGATGCTACAGTGATGATTGTAGCACAGAGAATTGGGACTATTCTTAATGCAGATAAGATTATTGTATTGGATAATGGTGAGTGCGTGGGAATGGGTACTCATAAAGAATTGTTAAAAACTTGTGATGTATATAAAGAAATTGCTTTATCACAATTTAGGGAGGAGGAGTTAGAAGATGCCTAGACCTATGGGACCTCATGGTAAAATGGAAAAATCTAAAGATTTTAAAGGATCAATGAAGAAGATTATTAAAAGTTTATCTCCATGGCATGTTATTCTTGTTATTTCTTTGGTACTTGCTATGATATCGGCTATTCTTTCTTTGATTGCTCCTAATCGTTTATCTGTTTTAACTGATTATATTACAGAGGGAATTACTCCTAGAGTATCCGAAGAGAAAATACAAGAGATTATGCAAAATGACAAAATATCTATGGAAGATAAGCAGAAAATGGTCGAAATTATGGGGAATGTTTCTAAGGAATCTAGTAATGAAGAATTATTAGAGGCTATGGATCAGTTACCAAAGAGTATTTATCAGGAGATTGAGCCGGTTATGGATATGGATGCTATTAAAAAGATTTCTATATTTTTAGCGTGTTTATATCTTATTAGTTCTTTATTTGGTTATATTCAACAATTTATTATGGCGAGTGTATCTAATTATTATTCTAAAAAGATGAGAACGGATATTACTGATAAGATTCATAGATTACCACTTAAGTATTTTGATAGTCATGAAACTGGTGATATTTTATCTAGAATAACCAATGATATTGATACAATGGCACAAAATATGAATCAAAGTTTATCATCTTTGGTTTCTAGTGTTACTTTATTTGTTGGTTCGGTTATTATGATGTTTGTTACTAATTGGATTATGGCTATTACAGGAATTGTGGCTAGTATTTTGGGATTTTCTTTTATGTTTGTTATTTTGGGAAAATCTCAGAAATATTTTGTACAAAGGCAAGAAAAGTTAGGTACTTTGAATGGATATATAGAAGAGATTTATAGTGGACATAATATTGTGGTTTCTTATAATGGGATAGAAGAAACTAATCAGGAGTTTGATCGATTGAATCATCAGTTATATACTTGTAGTAGAAAGAGTCAATTTTTGTCTGGAATTATGCAACCAATGATGGGATTTGTTGGTAATTTGGGTTACGTTGCTGTGTGTGTTGTGGGCGCAATTCTTACTATGAATGGTACGATTTCATTTGGAGTTATTGTAGCCTTTATGATATATGTTAGAATGTTTACTAATCCACTTTCTCAAATTGCGCAAAGCTTTACTAATTTGCAATCTACTGCTGCTGCAGGAGAGAGAGTTTTTGAATTCTTAGAAGAAAAGGAAATGACTTCAGAGGATGATATTACAATGCATTTAGATAAATCTAAAGTAAAGGGTGAAATAGAATTTAAGAATGTAAAGTTTGGCTATGATCCGGGAAGAAATATTATTAAGAATTTTAGTGTTAAGGCAAAACCTGGGCAAAAGATTGCTATTGTAGGACCTACAGGAGCTGGTAAGACAACGATGGTTAATTTACTTATGAAATTTTATGAAATTAATTCTGGAGATATTTTTATTGATGGAGTTAGTACTAAGAATTTAACTAGAGAGAATATTCATGATTTGTTTATTATGGTTTTACAAGACACTTGGTTATTTGATGGTACGATTGGAGAAAATATTAGGTTTAATAAGAAGAATGTTAGTGATAAAGAGATTTGGGAAGCTTGTAGAACAGTAGGTATTGCTCATTTTATTAAGACTTTACCTGGAGGATTGGATGCTAAGATTGGTGATAATGACACAATTAGTCAAGGACAAAAGCAATTAATTACAATTGCTCGTGGTATGATAGAAGACGCTCCTTTCTTGATTTTGGATGAAGCTACTTCTAATGTAGATACTAGAACAGAAGAGTTAGTGCAAAAAGCTATGGATAAATTGACAGAAGGAAGAACTAGCTTTATTATTGCGCATAGATTATCTACGATTAAAAATGCTGATTTAATATTAGTTATGAAAGATGGTAATATTATTGAAACGGGTAATCATGATGATTTAATGAAGCAAGATGGTTTTTATGCGCAACTTTATAATTCTCAATTTGAATTATAACAAGGGATAGATTATTAACAATGATGTTAATGATCTTTTTCTTTTCGTTTTATTGACAAATAGTTAATTTCATATTAAGATAGTAGGCATTATTTAGATAAGTTTTATTTAAGGGTGTGGTAATATGAATTTTTCTAGTTATGGTCATCTAAATATAGACTCATTTTATTATACGATAGAATCAGGTGCGTTGGTATGGGTAGATAAAAATGTAACGGAGGTTCAAAATCGTTGTGAATATGATTTTTCTAGTGATGCTAAAGAATTTATATTTGAAGTAGACAAAATATTTCTTCCCAATATAAATGCTATAAAATATAGGGTTTTTGAGAATTGTAAATTTTTAAAAGAAGTATGTCTTCCTGATGTTTATGAAATTGGATATAAGGTATTCAGTAATTGTGAACTCTTGGAAAAAGTGATTCTTCCTGAAACTTTGACATATGTAAGCAACAATGCTTTTGAAAATTGTGGTTCTTTGAAGAATATTATTTTTGGTAAAAAATTAACAGATATTTTTGGAGAAGCTTTTTTAAATTGTAAGTCTTTAGAAGAAATTGATTTTCCTAGCAGTTTAGAAACTATTTATAAAGATGCTTTTTATGGATACAATTCTTTAAAGAAAATGATATTTCATTATGAATGTTATCAAAAGCTTTTAGAGTTTTTAACCAAAAATAAATATAAGTTACGTGATATTGATTCAATGATATTTCGTAATACTCTTCCTAATTTTGATTTTTTTCCTGTTATTGGTGGTATTGATATGCATTTTAAGCAAGTTAGGAGCCAAGGGACTCATGGACTATTTTTTGTGGGTCCTAAATTAACCTTTTTTCAAAGACAAAGATTAAAAAGAAAAATAGGGAGTTTGTATGATTGTTTGGTGTTTGTTAATGATGAAAAGGAATTTGTAGTAGATAAGGTAGAAGAGATGCAAGAGGAAGATAATCAAAATTTGGAAAAGGTAAGTTATGATGATGATATACAGAAAGTATTAGATGAAATTTATCAGTTATGTGATATGCTACCTGATAGTAGTAAGAGAATTATATTAGATGAAGTAGATCAATTATTAGATGATTATTCTAAAGATATTAATGAGTTAAATCCTCAATATGGTAGAGAATGGTCTATGACATTTACTAAAAATATTAGTCTTTTAAAACCTACTTTATTGTCTAAGTTAGAAATCATTGTTCTTAATTTATCTAGCGAGAAGAAATTGATTGAGCTATTATCTACTTTAAGTGGACATAAGAAATTATTAGATAGTAATATAGATAGATTACCTAAAGATAATGTTAGTATTGAAAATAAGATAAAGACTATTTTATATTTATCTAAGAATTTGAATGATGAAAGAAAAGAAGATGTTACAAGAAAATTAAATGAATATATTGATATGACAATTTATGAGTTATCTTTAAGATTAGAGAAATTTGCTAATTCTCGTGGTAATTTGACTATGGAAACTAAAATGGATCCTGAGTTTTAACTTAATTTAAATATATCTCAGTTATATGATCAGGTATATTCTTATTCTAGTAAGTTAGAGCCATTTCAGTTGTTGTTAGATACTTTAGTTTCTAAAGGGATAAAAAATGAGTTTAGTGATGGAGATAGTATTATTGATATTGTAGATGATATTCGTTATGTTATTACTAAATTATCTAATAGTAAGTATAGAAAAGAGATAGAAGATAAGTTTCAATTAGTAATAGATCAATATATTAGTGTTGTTCAGAATATTATTGATGATGATCAGTTGTTGATGAATACTAAGTATTATGAAATAGAACATGAATTAAGGAAAGAATTAATACCTATATTAGAATTAATGAATCATTATGCTTATTTGGATAGGTATGAAGAGCATAAAGCTAATAGTGCTAATTTATTGAGTCAATTA
>CACXEZ010000077.1 GCA_902766815.1 uncultured Erysipelotrichaceae bacterium
AATGAAATTTATTGAAAAAATAACTTTGATTTTTGTATTTTAACATATAAATTAAGTAAATAAACTAATTAGGGAAAATCTCTGTAGAATTTTGGTGTTTGTTTTATTTATATATGAAGATAATATGTATTTAGTTGATGATATTTATAAAGATTATAATCAAGCGCCGAAAAAGTTAAAGTCTTTAAATTATTTAGATAATATAGGTGAAGAGGATAAATTTTATAAAATTGGGACTGAAAATGCTGCGATAAAAAATACTTGATTTTTTATACTTTGTTTGTTATACTATATCTAGAATAGAGGTGTGAATAATGAATGATGATGTACAAAAGAGGAATTCTGATAGAAATGGAAGAGGTTTATTTTATGGTGTAATTGCCATTGCGGTTTTCATTATTATGGCAGTTGGAGCAACGTTTGCGTATTTTACTGCAACGACCAATAGTGGTAGTAATGATATTCAAACTGGTTCTACGACTTTACAATTAAAGTATATTAGTTATGGTGCTGGCTGGATGAATCAAGATTTAATACCTGCAGATACAAATATAGTAGAATATTCTTTTGAAAATCAAAATGATACTACTATTACTGATGTAAGTGGTTATAATAATGCATTATGTAAGGATGATTATGGTAATTCTATTTGTAGTGTTTATGTATTTCAAGTTTATAATGATGCAAATTCTCCACAGAATGTGTCAATTGATGTTATTAGTGAGGATAATGGTTTTTATAGTTTGAATGCAATGGCATATGAATTAACAATTTCTACTGATGCTGAACAGTTAGCATTATATAATTCTACAGAAAATAATAATGGAACATTGGATCCATTTTTCAGAAAAGGAAATGAGGAAAGCGATGTTGAGGGATTAATTAACGTTGTTAATAATAATGGAGATATTTTAAATGAGGGAACTAATATTAAAAATAATCAATATACACCTGTTTATGTAAATCGAGTTGGCGTTGTTAAGACATTGTTAACATATGTTGATTCTGACAGTAATACAAAGTTTTCTATTAATAGAAAACTGGCTACTGTTGATGTGGATAATTTAAGAGAAGCAGATAATAATTATCCTGCTACTGATGCGAATAAAGCACAAAGAACTGTTACTGTTGCAAGTAATATTGAAATTGGACATGATCAAGTTAAAACTTTTGCTTTGGTTCTATATATTAAAAACGAAGATAACGATCAAACTAGATATGATGCTGCTAAGAGATTTAGTGGGCAAGTTGTAGTAGGCTCTGGTGATGGCTCTACTGGTGTTAGTGGTTCTATTAGTGCTGTTCTTAACGATGGGGTTGTTGATAATTTACAATCTAATACTCAAACGAGTCAAAATCCATAAATTGATTTATATAGCTAAGAGCTCTTCCTTTTTGGAGGGCTTTTTTTGAGCGTGAATAAATTTTCTTTTTTTAATTGACTTTTGATGATAATTTTGTTATTATTGTTACAGTAGAAGGAGGATAGCTTATGAATGGTATTAATGATAATGATGCTACTAATCCTAGTGTTAATAATAAGAAAACACAGACTTTTAATTTAATTATCGGAGTTGCTACTTTGCTGATCGCTCTTTTGGGGGCTACTTTTGCATATTTTACTGCAACGGCTCGTAGTGCTGAAGGAGAGGTTACTGTAAAGTCTGCGATGGTTAGTATTACTTTTGATCGTGGAACAGCTATTAAAGCCAATAATTTAATTCCTTCTAGTGAAAAGGTTGCTTTATCTAAGTATCAAAAAACTACAGAAGCATTTGTTCCAGGTGAAGGTGAATCTTATATTTTAGATTATGAGGAGTATATTGAACAGGGTGATCATACTGATCTTAGTGATTATCTTGATAGAAGATGCATTGATTCTCAAGGAAAAGAAGTTTGTTATGTTTTTTGGTTTTCTGTTGTGAGTGATGGAGAAGTTGGGGAAAGTACCGATATTTTATCTTATATTAGAGTAGATAGAAATGAATTTGAAAATTTAAGTTACCTTGTGTATGAAGTGGAATATAGAAAAGATGAAAATGATAAGATTGTTAATGATAAGTATGGCTTTGGTATAGTTGATAGTTATAGATTAGTTAGTGAGTTTGAAGAAGATGATACTGTTTCTATTAGAGAAGATATTCCTTTTGGTAGGTTTGGTAGAATTGAAAATGTTTATAATGAGGATGTTTTGGTAGATACGTTGTATCCTGTTGCTTGTTTGTTTGGTGAAACGGATGATGCTGATTCTAAAAGTAAAGATGATGTTTCTAGATGTGAAACACATACTATTAGCAATGCGGAAGAACATAATTATCAAATTGTTATATGGTTAGAAGAAACTGGTTATGAGCAACTTGAGCAGGGGAAGACTTTTAGTGGAACTGTTTCTGTTGAGGTTAAAGGAGATAATGGGACTACTTCTGGAACTGGTAGAGTTACTGGTCGTGAGTAAATATATTATATAGAAAAGTAAGCAAATTTCATTGCTTTTTTTTTCTTTTTTTGATAATATTGATAATAGAGGTGGTGGTAGTTTGAATATTCGTGCAAGTAGAAAAGATTTTTTTTACATAATTGTATTAATATTGACTTTTATCACTGTCGTGATTGGGTTGACTTTTGCAATATATAATTGGATATTTAGTCAAAAGAAGGGAACTAGCGCAGTTTATACTGGGACACTTACTATAGAATATTTATCTGGTAATATTATTGATTTTCATTTATTATTTCCAATTGATGAACCAAGTTTTGATACTGTTGATAATGTTTATCGAAATAATTTTAGAGTTACCAATACTGGGAGCTTAGATGGGATAGTCAAAGTTGATTTGAATATTTTGAGTAATGAGTTTTCTGATAATACATTAAAATATGTTTTATTTAATTCTAATGGAGATGAATTGACGTCTGGTTATATTAATGGAGTTGCTACTATGACTATTGTGGATAATGTTTCTTTGGAAAGTAATGTTACTGAGAGTTATGTCTTGATTGTTTGGCTGAATGAGAATTATCAGAATCAAAATCAAGATATGATGAAAAAAATGATGGGTACAATTGTTGTGGAAGCTTCTCAGCAAAAAGATTAAAGAGGTGATAAAATATGGGTGATAAGAATGAAAAAACATTTACAGATTTATTTTTTTCTTCTGATTCTGATAGGAATGTTAAAGATTCTAGTAATTCATCATTTGGAGATATTTTAAGCAATAGTAATAGATTGGAAAATGCAGTGGAAGATAATAATATTACTTTTTCAAGTTTATCTCAAAATGATTCTTCTTTAGATTCTGAAGCAGAGATGATAAAAGAGTTGAAAGATGCCTCTAGTTTAGATGGAGATATTCATTCTGAGGATATTGAATCTCAAGATTTGGATAATATTTTTCAGATTGATGGGAATAAAAAAATGTTAGAAAAATCAAGTGATGAAGGAACAGATGAAAGACATTTGGATTTTAATGTTAATAAAATGTTTTTTGGTGATGATAAGTCTGATTCGATTAATTCAAGTAATCCTTTTTTTACTAATAGTGATGAAAATATCGGGGGTGATGACATTAGGGCAGATAATTTAGGTAATCCTTTCTTTATTAGCAATAGTGATGAGAATATCAAGGATGATGAAACTGGCTCAGATAACTTAGATAATCCTTTCTTTACTAGCAATGTTGACGAGGATGTTGAGGAAGATAAAGGCGAGTCGACTAGTTCAGATAATCCTTTCTTTATTAGCAATAGTGATGAGAATATCAAGGATGATGAAACTGGCTCAGATAATTTAGATAATCCTTTCTTTACTAGCAATGTTGACGAGGATGTTAAGGAAGATAAAGACGAGTCGACTAGTTCAGATAGTCCTTTCTTTAGTGAAAGTAGTGATGATGTTATTACAGAGGCTAATCCATTATTTCTTAATACGCTTAATTTGATAGAGAATGATAATGTAGAGAAAAAAGTTTCATCTATTAATCCTACTAAATCCAAACATTTTAATGTTAAAATTGTTAGAAAAAAAGATCCTTTGTTTAAGGTTATTTTGGGAGTTATTTCTTATGCTATTTTTATATGGCTACTTCTTGTTGGTATTGTTTTGTTGATTTATGTGTTGGATATCAAAATACGGGCATCTAAAGGGGATTATAGTGCTCCAACATATAATGCTTATGTTGTTTTGACTGGTAGTATGTTACCTAAGATACAAATTTATGATGTGGTGGTTACTAAAAAGGTAGATGCTTCTTCTTTAGAGGTTGGGGATGTAATTACTTTTGCTTCTGCTGATTCAAGATTTTTAAATACTATTATTACTCACAGAATTATTAAAAAAAGTTATGATAAAGAATCTAAAACTTATAGTTTTCAGACAAAAGGTGATAACAATAATGTTGCTGATAATGCTTTAGTTCCTCAAAATAATATTTATGGTAAAGTTATTTTGAAGATACCTAAGTTGGGATATTTACAGGAATTTTTGGCTACAGATGGTGGATGGATTATTGTAATACTTATTCCTTGTTTAGTTGTTATTTCTTATGATACTGTAAAGATTGTTAAAGGATTAAAAAAGAAAAAATATAAAAATATAAAAGTTCAAAAGTAGATGATAGGTATGAAAACAAATAATTTTCGAGTTAAAGAAAAAAAAGAAAAAAAAATTATAATTGAGGAAGATAGAACTGATAATCCGTTACTTTTGTTTTTTCGACGTCATAGAAAGTTTTTACTACTTCTATTAATTTCTATTCTTGTTTGCATGTTTTTAGTATCTGTTGGTATTGTTTTTTCTCTGTTTATGGGAAGCAACGATTATGATATTAGTTATGTTAATGGTAGTGAGGAAATTAGTAGTAACAATGATCCCGATATTGATGATGCTGATATTAAAGAAGGGTTGTTAGGTGAGGTTGCTAGAGCAGAGGGAGTAGTTGTTTTAGTTGAAACTTTCATGTCTAATCAAGGAGATGTTATTTCTTATTATACAGATGGTACTGCTGTTATTGTACAATCAAATGGTAATATTTATCGGGTTTCTGCTTTAAAAGATGGAAGTTATGGTGTTAATAAAAACGGGAAAATTGATAGTTCGGCTAAAAAAATTTTAGTTACTTCTACTACTTCAACTTTATCTGATGGTACGGTTGTCACTTATTATTCGGATGGTACTGCTAAAGTGCAATTAAATGAGGAGACTATTTTTGTTAGAGATAGTAATAATATTAAATTGAAAGATGGTGATCAATTCTCATTTGTTTCTCCTAGTGGAGTTGCTTTAACGAAGAATACGGTTAAAGTTGATAATAGTACAATTATTTTCTTTACTGATGGAGTAACTTTAGTTATTACAAATAATCAAAAGATACTTGTTAATAAGAATATTACTGTTTCTATTGATTCTGGTGTTAGTTATGATAAAAATAATACTTTTAGTGTTATTGGTGAACAAACTTTGAAAGATGGTAATACTATTACCCATTATAGTAATGGTTCTGCTACTATTACTGATTCTAATGGTAATGTTATTTATGTCAAAAAAGCGGGAGATATTATATTAAAAGACAAAAAGTTATATGAGATTATTACTAATCAGTATGGATTTTCTAGATCTGTAGTTAACTGTCCTGATGGCAGAAAAGTAGTTTATTTTGACAATGGGGCTGCTATTATTATTCAGAATGATGGTAGCAGACAATATGTAGTTGATAATACAGAAATTCTTTATGATAGTTCTAAAAATATTTCTAGCAATCCTAGTACTTTTTCTCAAATTGCTCAAAGAAAGACTAGTAGTGGGGAGCAGATTATTGATTTTGAAAATGGTAAATCTCAAGTAATTAAGTCTGATGGAACTAGTTATATTATTAATACTGATCAATTGATTTTTTCGCCTAGTGGAGAGATTACTCGAGAATCAACGGATGTTTCTAAGAATAGTCAAGATAAAGATTCTGATGATGATTCTGATGATGGTGATATTTATGTTAGTGAAGCTGAAAATAAGTATAATAAGGTTAAGAATATCGAAGATACTACGTTTATGATTAGAAATGATTCTTCTAAAAGTAAAAAGTTAAGAATTACTATTGAAGAAATTTCAAATTATAATGCTTATCAAACTAAAAGATTAGATCCTAAGTATGTTAAGTTTCAAGCTACGATTGGAGATGAATATGTTCCTGCTAGTAGATTGGTTAATAATATTTGGAGAGATGGTACTGGTAAAGTTAATTATGTTATTTATGAGGGGAAGCTTAATGTTAAAGAGAAAGTTACGGTTGCTTTATCTTTGTATGTTGATTATGCTGAGTTGACTAATGATTATCAAAATACGGGTTTTATTGGTACTATTCATATTTATGTTGAAGGATAAATTATATATAATTTTATATATTATTCTTCGTTGTTTAACTTAATAAAGATGA
>CACXEZ010000078.1 GCA_902766815.1 uncultured Erysipelotrichaceae bacterium
GGTTATTAGTATTCAGTTTTCAAGAGGAAGTATCAATACTTTATCTATTAAGAATAGATACAATCATACAGTGGGTCATCCGGATGCTACATTCTCAAATAATTTAGAAAATATTATACCAGGATTAACGGATGCTTTTGAAAGAGAGTATCACTTAAATATCAATCAGACTGAAAGTCAAGATTTTGAACTTGAAAATTATGTACTTGCTAATGATAGGAGGTATTACAGATATAATTATGAAATTAATAATATTTATTACTGTTCTAATAATATTATTATTGATGGTAATAGAAATGTCATAGAATATGATCATGAAAAGTATTTAGTGATGGATTATTTTATAGTTGATTTAAAGATGAAGACTATAAGCCTTTATGATGAAAGTTTAAAAGATTCATTTATAGATTCGTTTCAGAATATAGAAAAGATAAAAGTAGAAGGGGTAAAAGAAAATAAAATTATCACTGTTACCGAGAAAGATAAAGAAGATGTGATTATTGAAATTAATAAGTATGGACAAATCATTAAACTGGAAGATAAAAATTTAGTAAGTGTTGGAGATTATTTTATGTCGTACAGTAATTATTTACAAAATTTAAATCTTCCTAATTTAGAAAGTGTAGGAAATTGGTTCTTATCTGGTAATATATCATTAAAAGTACTAATTTTACCAAGTTTAGTGGTTGCTGGAGATTGGTTTTTATATAGTAATGAATCATTAAAAATAATAAATTTACCTAGTTTAGTAAGTATTGGAAATTGTTTTTTGAATAATAATAATTCTTTACAAAATTTAAATCTTCCTAATTTGGAGAGTGTCGGACATAGTTTTTTGTATTGGAATATGTCACTTAGGGTGGTAGATTTTCCTAGTTTAGTAAGTGTTGGAGATGAGTTTTTGTATTGTAATAATTCGTTAAGAGTATTGAGTTTACCAAGTTTAGAGAGTGTTGGAGACAGTTTTTTTAGATTTAATAAAGACTTAAGTGAAATAAACGCACCTAATTTGGAGAGAGTTGGAGATTTTTTTTTGAGTAATAATTTGAAACTTAGGGAATTAGATTTACCTAACTTAAAATTTGTTAGAGATTATTTTTTATGTGATAATACAATGTTGGAGAGGATATATCTTCCGAGTTTGGAAAATTTTGGAGATTGGTTTTTGGTTCATGTTCAATGGCATAAGAGTGGTAATTTTATTGAGAGAAAAGATGTTATTTTGGAACTTTGGAAAATTAAAAGAAAAGCCAGGAAAAAATAAGGGGTGTTCTTTTGGTGAAAAGGTTGAATGTTCAGTGATAGATAACTTTGTTGACTTTAATAATTTGCTATTATATAATTGATTTGTACAGTGAGTAAAATATTTGAAAGAGGGGAATATAAATTGAGTAAAGTAGTAGAAAAGTTTGAAGATAAAGATAAGGCTTTAAGTCAAGTTTTGAAAGATATTGAAAAGCAGTTTGGTAAGGGTGCTATTATGAAGCTTGGTGAGCAAGAGAATGTAGAAGTTGAGGTTAGTCATAGTGGTTCTTTAGCTTTGGATATTGCACTTGGTGTTGGAGGATATCCGAAGGGAAGAATTATTGAGATATTTGGTCCTGAATCTTCTGGTAAAACGACTTTAGCATTACATGCTATTGCAGAGGTTCAAAAGGCTGGTGGAAGAGCTGCGTTTATTGATGCTGAACATTCTGTTGATCCGGTTTATGCTGAAAATTTGGGAGTTAATATTGATGAGTTGTTGCTGTCACAACCTGATACTGGTGAACAAGCTTTAGAAATTTGCGATGCATTAGTAAAGAGTGAAGCTGTTAGTATTATTGTTATTGATTCTGTTGCAGCATTGGTTCCAAAGGCCGAGATTGATGGTGAAATGGGAGATTCTCATGTTGGACTTCAAGCTAGACTGATGAGTCAAGCTTTAAGAAAATTATCTGGTTCTGTTAATAAGACAAATACGATTATTATTTTTATTAATCAATTAAGGGAAAAGGTTGGGGTTATGTTTGGTAATCCTGAAACAACACCTGGTGGTAAGGCTTTGAAGTATTATTCTTCTGTTCGTCTTGATATTCGTCGTGGTGAACAAATTAAGCAAGGTAATGATGTCATTGGAAATAATACTAAAATTAAGGTTGTTAAAAATAAAGTGGCACCACCTTTTAGAACTGCTGTTGTAGATATTATGTATGGGAGTGGTATCTCTCATGAGGGAGAATTACTTGATTTGGCAACAGAGGCTGAGATTGTTGAAAAAAGTGGTGCATGGTATGCTTATCAAGGAAATAAAATTGGACAAGGGAAGGAAAATGCTAAAATGTATTTAGCAAATAATCCTTTAGTTTTGGAAGAGATTGAAGAAGCTGTTAGGGAATGTTATGGAATTTCTGATAAAGAAAAGGAATTAAAAGATAAGAAAAAGGAAGAAAAGAAAACTAAGAGTAAGAAAGAAAAGGAAGAGGTTTTAGAAGAAAAATAAGATGAAGGAACTAGTTTGTTAGTTTCTTTTCTTCTTTTGTGTAAAATCGTGGATTTCTAATTCTATCCATGATATAATCATTAATATGAAAAGAGGAATGTTATGGGAATATTTGATAAAATAAAGAAGGTATTTACTAAAGAAGAGAAAGAAACTGTAGAAAGATATGATAAGGGGTTAGAAAAAAGTCGTAAAGAATTTGTATCACAGTTAAGTAATTTGAGTAAGAAATATAAAAATATTGATGAAACTTATTTTGAAGAGTTGGAAGATATTTTAATTATGGCTGATATTGGGGTAGATACGGTTGTTCATTTTGTAGATTTGTTAAGGCAAAGGGTAAAAAATGAACATATTGCAGATGCTCATGTATTAAAAGATATTATTATTGATGAATTGTTTATTATGTATGTTGGAAATCATATTTTAGATAGTAAGATTAATTATGTTGATGATGGCCCTACAGTGATTTTGTTTGTTGGTGTTAATGGGGTAGGTAAGACAACTACGATAGGAAAAATGGCTTATCAATTAAAAAATGAAGGTAAGAAAGTATTGCTTGTTGCTGGTGATACTTTTAGAGCGGGAGCTATTGAACAATTGGTTGAATGGGGTGAGAGATTAGAGGTTCCGGTTGTGACTTCTAATTCTAAAGATCCTTCTAGTGTTATGTATGATGGATTAGAGAAGGCTTTGCATGAAGAATATGATGTTGTATTAGTGGATACGGCTGGAAGACTTCAAAATAAAGATAATTTAATGCGCGAATTAGAAAAAGTGAATCGAGTCATTCAAAAGATTATTCCTAGTGCTCCGCATGAAACTTTATTAGTGATAGATGCTACTACAGGGCAGAATGGTATTAGTCAAGCTAAGAGTTTTAAAGATATTACAAATATTACAGGTATTGTATTAACTAAGTTAGATGGGACCGCTAAGGGTGGTATTGTTTTGGCTATTAAAGATGAAGTAGCGATTCCTGTAAAGTTTGTTGGTTTGGGTGAAGGAATGAATGACTTAGAGAAGTTTGATATAGAGAAATATATTTATGGATTATTTAAAGATTTGTAGGTGATAAGGATGGATAATCGGGATTATCTTGTTATGCTATATGATTATTATTCTGAATTGTTTAATGATAGACAGAAATTATATTTTGAAGAGTATTATTTTAATAATTTATCGTTAGGAGAGATTAGTGATAATTTGGGAGTTAGTAGAAATGCTATTCATAAATGTATTATTGGAATGGAAGAAAAATTAAAATTTTATGAAGAAAAATTAGGATTATTTTACAAAACTAATATAATTCGTGATATAATAAAAAAAGAGAGTGATGATAAGTTGAAGAAACAGTTGGAGGAGTTGATCTAGATGAAGTTTATTGATCAGGATAAGTTACCATTAGAAATTAAAAATAATGAGTTACCTCGTGAGAAAAATAAACATTATAAGGCATTTTATGATGAGAAGGTTCGCACTAGTGGAGGATTTGTGGATGCTTGTTTCTTGGCTGGAGTGATGATTGTTTGTTTTATGTGGGGAATGTTAGTAGTAATATTAAGGTAAGGTGAAAATGTGAATAATGAAAGTGTAATTAGTAGATATGCTGATGAGATGACTGCAGTTACTTATATTACTGATCCGGCTATTGCTCGTGATGAAGAAATTAAACAACTAATATTGGTTTTATTAACACCTGAGAAGTCTGCTATTTTGGTGGGAAAACCTGGTATTGGTAAAACGGCTATTGTGGAAGGACTTGCATATCGAATACAACAAAAGAATGTTCCTAATGTGTTACAGGGATTTCGAATCTATAGGGTTAATACAACAGCCCTAATAGGTACAGATAGTGATGAGAATAGAGTATTGAAATTAGTTCAGGAATTACGAAATATGGATAAAGTTATTTTGTTTATTGATGAAATTCATACTTTAATTGGTGATGGTCGATTAGATTTGGCTAATATGTTTAAGGAAGGATTGAGTAGGGGGACTATTAAAATTATTGGGGCTACTACTACTTATGAATATGAGCATTTTATTTTAAGAGATAAAGCGTTTACTAGAAGGTTTGATAAAGTTGATGTAGCAGAACCTACCGAAGAGCAAGTGGTGAAGATATTGATGAGGACTTTACCTAAGATAGAGTATCAAACAGGAGTTAAGCTGGCTTATACAGAATTTCAGAAGGAGAATATTATGAAATTTATTGTAGGTATGACTAGTGAGTTTAAGAGGGTATATGAAGTGTCTTCAAGATATCCAGATATTGCTTTAGTTTTGCTTAGACAAGCATTTTCAAATGCTGTTTATGAAAATAGAACTACTGTTAATTTTAAGAATATTTATGATGCTATTCGTTTTTCTAAGGCTGTTTATCCAGATGTTATAAAGAAAGAATTAGTAAAATTTCAAGAACAATTTAAGGATGAACTTAGTTCTGAGGGTGTTGTTGTAGATCCTCTCAATTATTTAGAGTAATATTATTAGTTAATTTTATTGCAGTGAGAAGTTTTTTTAGATATACTTAGAAAAGTAAAGGAAGAGTGATAAGATGTTATATTCAGATGGTGGTTTAGGAAATGATAATATAGAAATGTTAGAACGTTGGAAAAAAGAAACAAATGGAGAATATTCTGAAATTTATCATAACGTTCGAATGAAGGATGGCGAAAATAGAAATAAGGTATATCCTAAGAAAAATTTAGAAAATAAACCTTTGCGTCCTACTGCTAGGGCTATTGCTGCTTTAAGTATTGTTGCTATTTCTAGTCTTGCTGTGATTAGTCATCAAAACCAAAGAAAGATTTATGATCACGTTTATGAAACAGGTGTTATTCCAAGTAGTTTAAGTATTAGAGATGATTCTGTTTCTGGCCATTTGATTAGTTATCAGGATATTTATGGAAATATTCAAAGTATGGGAAGTGAATATTTTGTTAATTTGGCATTACAGGAAGGATTAGAAAAAGGACTTAATGCTAATGAATTAGCTATTGCTTTTGATTATTGTGGTATTTGTGATGCTAGTTTTATTAAAGATTCGTCATTTTTAGGTAGAATTGGAGAAGAAATCAAGGTAACTTGGAATATAGATGAACAATTAAAAGAGGCAGTTGGAGAAGTAGAAAATACAACTGGAAGGAGTTTATAATGGAAGAAGTAAAGACATTAGAAATTAATGGAAAAGATTGTTTTTTAGTAGATTCTATCTCTGATGATGGTATTGTATATCATTATTTTTCAAATTTAGAAGATGCTAATGATATTTATGTATTTAAAGATAAAGAAGTTGATGGTGAAGATTGTTTTGTATCTTTAGGAACAGAAAGTGAATTTAATTATGCTTTAAGTGTATTTTTTAATAAACATAAAGATGATAAATTTGATGGTGCTACTGATTAGTAGCTTTTTTCTTGCTAGTTAAGAAGAGGTGACGACATGATTTTAAATGTTAGTGGAAGAACAGACATTGTAGCATTTTATTCAAAATGGTTTATGAATCGTTATCGAGAAGGATATGTAGATGTTAGAAATCCTTATTATCCAAAATTGGTAAGTAGAATTAATTTTTCTGATGTGGATGCTATTCTTTTTTGCACTAAGAATCCTATTCCAATTTTGGATGATTTAAAAAATATTGATAAGCCAATTCTTTTTCATGTTACGTTGACTCCTTATAAAAGAGAAATTGAGCCAAATGTGTTAGATAAAAAATTAATTATTGAATCAATTAAGAAATTATCTGATATTGTTGGAATTGATAAGTTATGGGTTCGATATGATCCAATATTCTTGAGTGATGAGTATGATATTTCATATCATAAAAGGGCTTTCGAGAGAATGTGCGGGTTATTAAATGGATATGTAAAACAAGTTATTGTTTCTTTTGTTGATGATTATAAAAATGTAAGAAATAATATTAGAACGTTAAACATTCGAGCTTTTACGGAGGATGATTATCGGGAGATTGGTATGTCTTTTAGTAGAATTGCAAAAGAAAATGGGATGACTGTACAGACTTGTTTTGAAGATATTGATTTGGTTGAATATGGATTTAAAAAGGGAGAATGTTTATCTCATGAGCTTGCTTATCAATTAACGGGAAAATCTTATAGTGATTGGAAAGCTAGAAAGGGTAGTAAGTGTCATTGTGTACAAATGGTAGATATTGGAGTTTATAATTCTTGTCGTCATTTTTGTAAGTATTGTTATGCTAATTTTGATGAAAAACAAGTAAATGGTAATTGTTCTAGACATTCTCCTTCTTCCTCTTTATTGATTGGAACTTTGGAGGTTGATGATATTATTAAAGAAAGATATTAATAAAAAAGTAAGCATTGTTGCTTACTTTTTTGAATTTATTGCTCTTGTGACAGCATTTTTAATGTTTTCTATAGAGAAAGGTTTATTTAACATATCTACAATACCGTAAGTGAATGCTTTTTCTATTGTTTCTTTTGAGTCATCTCCAGATATGATAAATACTGGTATTTTTTTAAATAGGTCATAGTTTTTAAAGTATTCTAGAACCATAAAGCCATTATAAATAGGCATATTTAGATCTAGAAGTACACATGCTATGTTATTGCTTTTGTTTTTGCTGATTTCATTGACTGCTTCTTTTCCATCTTTTGCTTGGATGACAATATATTCATCCTCTAGTGCTTTTACCATGATGTTTCTAATCATTTCAGAATCATCTACTACAATCACTATATCTTTCATAATATTTATTTCAACTCACTTTCCTAGATATTTTTTTACTACTTCTGTAATTCTATTTACTTCATTTATTAGTTCTTCGTAATTATTATTTACGTAGTTTATATCATTATCTTGACTTTTTAATTGATGTTCTAAAGATAATTCTGCTAATTTCGTGAATCCTAGATATTTGCTATCACCTTTCATAGCGTGGACAAGTATTGCATAATTTTCCATATCTTCTTTGTTTTTATATTCTTCTATTTTAGGTAGTCGTGTTTTTTGTTCCTCTAGAAAATCTTCTAAGGTTTCATTATACATCTCTATATCACCGAGTAATTCTATACTACTTTCTATGTCAACCCCATTATTTTTTAACATATTTATATCCATATTGTACCTCCGTATTACGTATTCATTATACAACAATTTACAAAGATCTCCAATATTATAATAGAAATTTATTAAAAATACTAACTAAGTTTAATGCTTAATTAGTATTTTTTCTAAATAGCTTACTAATAGATACATCACATAGGATACTATCATTAAAATAATAATTCCTGTTATTACTAGGTCTAGATTAAATACTTGGGAACCATACATGATTAGGTAACCAATACCACTTTTAGATACTAGTAATTCTCCCATAATAACCCCAATTAAAGACATACTAATATTTATTTTTAGACTACTTATAATTGTTTTATAATTTTCTGGTAATATTAAATATCTTAACATTTGGAATTTATTTGCTTTTAATGATTTTAATAATTTTATTTTATTGATATCTGTAGATATAAAGCCATTGTATACTGTGATAATTGTTACAATAAGAGAAATCAAAAGTGCCATTGTGATAATTGAGTTTGTATTGGCACCAACCCAAATAATTAAAATAGGACCGAGTGATACTTTTGGAAGAGAATTTAGGATAGTTAAGTATGGATCAACTACTCTTTCTAGGAACGGATTATACCAAAGAATAATTGCTATTACTATGCCGAAAATTGTTCCTAGCAAGAAACTTATTATTGTTTCGTAGGTAGTAATCCATATGTGATGCCATAGGTTATGCTCATTGTAAAGGCTAATGATGGTATTTAGTACATGTTTTGGTGAAGAGGTAATGAAGGTATTAATTAGATTGTGATTTGCTGCGAATTGCCAAAGAAAAATTAAGAATATTAATAGACATAATTGAGTGATGAAAACTAAGATATTTGTTTTTCGTATTTGTTTTAAATAAGTTATGTATCCTTTAGATTTCATGATCAAATACCTTCCATATTTCTTGATAATATTTATTAAACTCTTGGCAATTTCTATTATGGATAGGAGAAGACGAATTTGTTAAATGAATATCTAGAATTTTTTTTATTTTAGTAGGTCTTTTTGACATAACAATTACTGTATCAGCAATTGAGATTGCTTCTGCTATCGGTCTAATTAACATGATTAATTAAATTCTTATATTTTAAGGTTTTTCTTCTTTTTTTGACTATAAAAGGAGGCGTTTAATAATGTTAAAGAAAGAATTAGAAATATCAATACCAAAGATTTCACTTGCTGAATTATTTACTACTCAAAAACAAAGAGATGAAGCTAAATTAGAAAAAGTACAAAATATATCTATAGATTTAATTGATGAATTTCCTAATCATCCATTTAAAGTTATTGATAATGAAGAAATGGAGAATTTAGTTGATAGTATAAAAGAAAGTAATGGTGTACTTGTCCCAACTATTGTAAGACAAAAAGAAAATGGTAGATATGAAATGATATCAGGTCATAGAAGAATGAGAGCAAGTCAGTTATTAGGGTTA
>CACXEZ010000079.1 GCA_902766815.1 uncultured Erysipelotrichaceae bacterium
AATTACTTTATTTATATTATTACTTACTAATAAGCATTTATCTATTTCAATAATATCATTAGTTTTATTTTTATATAATCCTAATTTACCATCTTTTATTTGTAAAGTTATTTTATTTCGATATTCATATTCTTTATTGCTTTTTATAATTTTAGGGCTTATTTCTTTATTTAGATATTTTTTAAATATATCTTTTATTTTATTTTCTTTATATGTTAATTGGTCTTGGTATGATAAATTACTAAGATGGCAGCCTCCACACTTATAATAATATTTACATTTAGGATTTAGGCAATTAGTTGGTCTTTTTATATATTCTATAATGCTTCCTCTTAGATAGTTTTTATGTTCTTCTATTATATTTACTGAAACTATATCTCCTACTATTGTTTTAGGTATAAAGATAGTTTTGTTATTTATCTTACCTATTCCTTCTCCACTATGATTAAGTCTTATTATTTCTACATTATTCATATAATACCTCTTTATTATTAATTAAATTATATGGTATTCTTTCCAACAAATACATTATATATTTCGTTATATCTGTAACCAAGTTTGGCATATGTTGAGTCTGAAACTATAATACCAATTTCTTCTAATTTATCAATTAATGTAGATACGGTGTTTCTTGAGACACCAGATTCTTCCTCTATTTCTTTTTTTGTAAATACTATTTGATGCATTATAGCTGGCATTATTCTATATATGGCATTGCTACTTAAATTTTCGATTAATTTCATATCTTTTTCATATATTTTTTGAATACGATTTATTTTAGCTATATAATTATTACATTGTTCAATAATGCATTGAAGAAAAAACTTAATAAACCCTAACATATTGCCGTTTCTACTTTCATTTAAATACTTGTGATAACTAGGTTTGTATAGTTCTATAACTTCTGATAAAAATAATATTGGTTCTTCTTTTGTTAGTAAAGATAATTGTATAGGTATTAGTGCTCTTCCTAATCTTCCATTACCATCTCTATAGGCATGTATTGTTTCAAATTGAGAATGTGATATTGCCATATTTATAAATATCGGATCAATATATAAATCATTCATGTAATTAAATAAATCATCTAATAATATAGGAACTTCTTCTGGTATGGGTGGAATAAAAATAGCTTCTTCCATTGTACACCCTTTAGGTCCTATCCAATTTTGAATAGTTCTAATTTTACCAGGTTCTTTGTTATTACCGCGTACACTATCTAAAAGAATTTTATGCATGTTATTTACTTTTTTAATATCAATTTTTTCACCTGTTTTTAAAATTTCTTTTGCATAATCTATAACTTTTTTTAAATTTTGAATTTCACTTGTTTCATCTGTCTTTGGCATATATTTTATGTAGTACATTTCATCTTGTGAAATTTGTGTGCCTTCAATTTGAGTTGATTTCAAACTTTCACTTAAAATTATTGAATCTAAAAAGAATTTTGAATCAAATTTACTGTTTTTTAAATTTGATTTGTATTCGCCATACTTTTCATTAGCTTCTGAAATTAACGATAATAGTTCTTTATCTATATTATATTGAATTGGTAATTTGTTTGCTTTAAATGGTTCCATGTTATCACCTCAACAAAAATATAACATATTTTTTTATGAAAGTAAATAAAAATGCACAATATATTTTAAATATTGTGCATTTTTTTATTTTTCTGACTTTTTTTTCACTTTTATTGTGCATTTTTATTAAAAACTGAATAAATCAGAATATTATCAATGGTGCTGAAAACAGGATTCGAACCTGCGACCTATTCATTACGAGTGAATTGCTCTACCTACTGAGCTATTTCAGCATTAATCATATAATATATTTTATCATAGTTGAATAAAAAGAAAAAGAGTTTTAACTCTAGATAAATACATATTTTTGTCTAGGATGTATAAACTCTTCTTTTTGCTCTTCTTTTTCAATAATTAATTCTTCTTTAGGTTCGTATCCTTCTTTGATACATACTTCATTTTTTTCAAGACTTTTTGGAATATCTATTACTCTTTGATTTTTAGAGCCTCTGAATCTGACATCAAAACTTTTTTGTTCTAGAATGAATTTTCCATCTACTAAAACATCTATATTGGATAATAGTTTTAAGATGTCAGGATTTTTTTCTGATAATTCTAATAATTTTTCGTAAGTAAAGCCGGTATAACACCATACATTTAGATTTTTTTTATGACAATGTTCGGCTATTATGGCACAAGGCCCTGCTTGAAACATTGGATCCCCTCCTGATAGCGTTACACCACTTTGACCTTCTAATTTATCTATTTGTTTTAGAATTTCTTTTACGTCTATAAGATGTCCTGCATCAAAGGAATGGGTTTGAGGGTTGTGACAACCTTTACAATTATGAGCACAACCTTGGGTCCATAATACACTTCTTATTCCTTCTCCATCAACAATACTATCTACTTGTAAGTTGGGAGAAGCTAACCTAATTTTCATTTTGAATTACTATGCTAATCCTTTAGTTCCGTGTTTTACTCTGTCTCTTTCTTCAGCTTTCTTACCATTATTAAATTTATCAACAGTTCCTACTAAATATCCTGTAATTCTTCTAATTCTTTCAAAACCTACGCCTTCTCCTACTTTTTTTTCTTCTCTTTCTTCTCTCATTTTTATCTCTCCTTTTCTTTTTTATTGATTGCATTTACATGCATTATATTTTTCTAATGTTATTCCTTCTCCTGTATGTCTTCCACAGCCTGGGCAAACATCTCCGATTACTCCTACGTATCCACAAACTGGGTCTCTATCTACAGGGTGGTTTATAGCACAATATCCCATGTTGTTTTCTTTCATAAGTCTAATTATTTTTTCAAATACTTCTAAGTTATTTGTTGTGTCTCCATCTAATTCTATATAACTAATATGACCGGCATTAGTTAAAGCATGATATGGAGCCTCTTTCTTTATTTTATCAACTATTGTTGTATTATAGTAAACTGGTACATGGAATGAGTTAGTGTAATATGGTCTATCTGTTACACCTTTAATTTTTCCATATATAGCTCTATCAATATTAGTAAATCTTCCTGATAAGCCTTCAGCTGGTGTAGCTAAGCAAGTAAAGTTTAAATTATATTTTTGCGAATATTCATCACATTTTTCTCTCATAAATTTAACTATCTTTATTCCTAATTTTTGAGCTTTATCGCTTTCACCATGATGTTCTCCTATTAAGGCTTTTAAACATTCAGCAAGGCCAATGAATCCAATACTTAAAGTTCCATGTTTTAATACTTTTCTTAATCTATCAGTTGGTTTTAATTTTTCACTATCTAACCATACTCCTTGTTCTAAAAGGAATGGGAAGTTGTAAGTACGTTTATTACATTGAATTTCAAATCTTTCTAACAATTGGTCTCTTACTAAATCCATTTTTTCTTCTAATTCAGCAAAGAATCCTTTTAGATCAGTTTTAGAGTTAGTTACTATTCCATGTTTTATTCCTAATCTAACTAGGTTAACTGTAGTAAATGATAAATTACCTCTTCCTGGAGTTACTTCTTTGTTAGGGTCTGCTACATTTCCTATAACCCTAGTACGACATCCCATATAACATACTTCTGTATTATAATCTCCTTTATAGTATGCTTTATTGTATGTAGCATCCATAAATGAGAAATTAGGGAATAATCTTTTAGCAGATACTTTACATGATAATTTGAATAAATCATAGTTTGGATCTTCAGGATTATAATTTACTCCTTCTTTAACCTTAAATATAGATATTGGGAAGATTGGTGTTTCATGATGTCCTAATCCGGCATCTAAAGCTAGTAGATAATTCTTTACTACCATTCTTCCTTCAGGAGATGTATCTGTACCAAAATTAATAGATGAGAATGGTACTTGTGCTCCAGCTCTTGAATGCATTGTATTTAAGTTATGAATAAATGCTTCCATAGCTTGATAAGTTTCTCTATTAGTTTTACTCATAGCTGTATCATATGATTTATTGAATATTTTCTTTAATTGTTCATTCTCTTTATAGAATGATTCAAACATTTTTGTATCTAATTCAATAGTTGTTACTTTATCTATTTCTTTAGCTATCTTATCCATATTTACAAAATCAATAAAATCTGTAAATTCTAATAATTCGTATATAGCTTGCTTAAATTGTTTCTTGAATGTTTTTAGTACTCCTGGTGCTAAATAATAATCAAATGCTGGTATACTTTGTCCACCATGTTGATCGTTTTGATTTGATTGGATTGCAATAGCAGCTAGAGCACTATATGAAATGATTGATTTTGGTTCTCTTAAGTGACCATGTCCTGTTGAAAAACCATTTTTAAATAATTTATTCAAATCAATTTGCATACATGTAGTAGTACCCATTGGCATGAAATCCATATCATGAATATGAATATCTCCATCATCATGAGCATCAGCAAATTTCTTTTTCATTAGATAATCTTTAGCAAACTCACGAGATACAGTTGAACCATATTGTAACATTGTACCCA
>CACXEZ010000080.1 GCA_902766815.1 uncultured Erysipelotrichaceae bacterium
AATTACTTGACAGAGAAAAAGGCAATGGGAGAAGTACCTATTCAATAACCAATAGCTGTATTGCTGAATATATTTATGCTGATGAAGATAAAAAAATATATATTCCAGAAAACTTATCAATAATAGCAAGCATGAATGTTAGTGATGAGAATGTGAGTAACTTAGATACAGCTTTTGAAAGAAGATGGGAAACAATATGGGTCTTAGGAAGTACAGGCATCTTTGATAATAAATTTATTAAAGGAATGGATAATATAACATGGGGAGATTTCAGAAATATAATAAACAAAAAGATAGTAACACAAGAAGGCATCATAAGAAATGAAGATAAACAACTTGGCTCATACTTTATTAATGAAGAACTAATATCAGATAGTCCAAGTAAAAAAGATAGAGAAAAATTCCTATATAAAGTAATATTATATCTATATAATAAAGTTTGTAAATATGATAAGTCTATCATATTCAGTAATAAAGTAGAATCAATTAATTCTTTAATAACTTTATTTTTATCTAGTAACTATTTAAAAGTATTTAATGAAGAGATAGAAACAGAACTAAGAAAGGAACTTTAATGGAAAATATTATTATAAAGGTTGCTAAAAATGATAGTGATTTTGTAGGCATAAGATCAAAAACTAATAATATCTATATTACTTTTCCAATAGGGTATAATATAAAAGAAGAAACAATTTCCAAAGAATCAGACGAGAAAATAAGAATGGTTTATCCAGATATCAAAATATTAATGAAAATAATGGACTCTAATAAAATAGACTATTATGAAAAAGGAAAAGAAAGGTTTTCATTTTCTAGTGCCATCTACATCATAGAAGATTATTTAAAATATGGATTATATAATAAAGATGGAATGACTCTTCAAATGAATGGTCCTGGAAAAATAGATTGGAAAGAAACATTAAATAGCATAGAACCTATATACTACAACAACAGTTTAATTTATGAAAGGACTTATACAAATAATAAAAGTTCAAAAGAAAGTATTATTACTTCAATTCAAAAATATTGTTTAAAGATCAGTGTAAAAGTCATAGGATGGCTTTATAACATAAATAAACTAGATCTAATAGAACAAAACAATCTTGAAGAAAAAGAACTATTATTTGAATTAAATAAAGAATTACATAATGTAAATGAAGATAGGAAAAAAAAGTTATTAAGGGAAATGATAATCTTTATAAGTGGAACATCAGCAAGCAAAATTTTAAAAAATCAAGAATTTTCTATAGGTAGAAATCACTTTGATAAAGTATGGGAACAAATATTAAGAAAACAAATCTATAATTTTTATGAAGAATATCCATGCTATCCCAGAACCTATTACCAATATAATGATGGAACAAAAAATATAACAGTAAATTAATACCCGATATCATCATTAAGAAAGAAAATAAAATCATAATAGTAGATGCTAAATATTATAAAGAAAATACTACCCCAGACTCATCAGATATCTTCAAACAGATATTATATGGTCAATACATAAAAAACAAAAATAAAAAGTGTAACATAAAAAATATTTTTATCTTACCCAAGAATATAGAAAAAGATAAATTCGAACATATAGCATTTGCCAATGCTGATCACTTTAAAGAAAACAAGAAAATTGATGTATACTATTTAGATACAAAAACGGTGTTAAAAAGTAATAATTTTATAAAGACATTTACAAAAAATCTAATAGAGTTATAAAATATATTTAAAATAAAAGACATTCATCCTTACAAGAATGCCTTTTATTTTAAATGATAACCATCAGAATTTAACTTAAGCTTTTTCAAGGACTTAACTTTATTCTCCAAATTCATTTGTGATATATTAGGTACGATTTTTTTAATCTTATCTGTATTAGTAAAATTAAGAATCATATCAATAATATAATCATTTTCCCCTTCATCTAATTTAGAAGCCTTGCGAAACATACCGTGATCATAAATAGACCATTGATACAGATCACCATAAATCCAAATAACCCCATATAAATCATTATGATTATAAACAAAATAAAGTTGTTCACTACTATCAATCCCTTCTTCGATTAAGTAATGAAAATTATTTTGAATAAAATCCTGAATCGCTTCAACGGAACAGCCATTTTCTTGAAATAAACCAATTAAATGTTCCATATTATTTTGCACCTCTTTTTGATTCATCATAAAAACCTCTTTCATAACTATTAAATATCTCGTTTAAATACATTACATTTTCTTCAAACATATGAACAATATAGAAGAATATTTTATTATTCATATGAATACCATTAGCAATCTCTAATTGTTCTATTTTCTCTGCCAAATTGATATGGGAAGCTTCATCTAAAAAGAACCTAATAAAGTCTATAGTATCTGTATCTGACTCTAATAAAAAGTTTTTGAATATATCAGGAACACGACATGTAGAATACTTATCTAGCCGTAACACATCACGAATAGAACCAACAAAAGAAGGAGAATCATTATAAATAATAGAATATAAATTTTTCTTATTCCTAAAACTAACAGCATTCATAAATTCCGATTGAAAAATATTAGTCTTATATTCTAAATCATTAACTTTGTACATTGTATGATCACTTTTGTTTTTCATAATTCCTAAACCAAAACAGGCACTATTATCAAATAAAGGGCAAAGATGAATATTATTTTTTTCCTGAATAATTCCCCAGTTATGAGAATGTCTATCTGTTTGCAAAGTAATCAAGTCAAAAAGAAACATCTGTGTAAAGAAAAATATAATCTGATTTTTTTGCTGAACTGAAGCTTCTTGATTAAGAATAATCTTTTTGACCTGCTCTAGATTATTTAAAAAATGAAGAAAGACATTCGCTTCATCATCAGGAGTAGAATGTATAAGAGTTTTATTTCCTAAAACATCACCTTTATTAAATTGATCTGATTCACAAAACTTTTGAAATAGTTCACTTCCCAGTTTCAAAGTACTATCATTTGTTAAAAATGATTTTGAAATAATCCCCTTTTTTCCATGCAAACTACCAGCTCTATATTCAGCACAAGGAATCTTTAATTCCCTAGCAATTTCACTAGAAACAAGTTCTCCCCATACTCTATAATCAAAATCCTCTATCCTCTTAAATAAATATTTAATCCCCTTGTATTTTATCCAACAATAAGCATCTATCCCATTACCTTCAAATTCAACAAATTCTTGTTGAAAAAAAGAAATTTCATCACCATCGAAATCGTATTGGTAATGTTCTTTTAGTACCTGGTCTAAATCGATAAAACCTTGATAATCTTCAAACATAACCTCACCTATATCTATCATCTATTCATACATACATTATAATATAGAACAAAAAGAAAAATCAATAAAATAAATGAATAAATTAACAATAAAAGTTAAAATTTGACTTCTAGTGATAAAATAATTATAATCATTATCATGAAAGAAGGTAGAAAATGTCTGAAGAAAATGAGAAAGAATTTTTAAATATAATTAAAGATATTATTACCAATGAAGAATTTAAGAAACTAAAGAATCAAATTCATCATGGTACAAATAGATATAGTCACTTATATAGAGTGGCCAGAAATACTTACATAAAGTCAAAAGAAAAGGGATTAGATTATAACTCTGCTACTAGAGCCACAATATTACATGATTTTTTTACGCAAGAAGATGTATTAAACGAAAAATCCAGGGAAGTTCTTTTTAAACATCCAAATGTTGCTTTATATAATGCTTCAAAATATTATGATATAAATGAAATAGAAGAAAATATAATTTTATCTCATATGTATCCTTTATCAAAGATAAAACCACAAAGTAAAGAAGCCCGTATTGTTTCTCTCGCTGATAAAAAGGTATCTATTGAAGAGTTTTTTAAATATAAAATACCATATGAGATAAATAAAACAAAAGAAAAAAGAAAGACAAAAATAAAAGCAAGAATTGCTCATTAAAATTTCAAGCTCTTTCTTTTTTTATATAATAAAGCTCACACAAGGGTGCAAGTAATTCTCTTAAATGGAGCAGGTAATGCGAGTTGAACCCACCTCACAAGCTTGAGAAGCTCGTATTCTACCGATAAACTATACCTGCAAAAAATATCCACAAATACATTTTAGCATAAATATAACAAAACGTGAATATTATTTATCTTGAGTTTAGGTTTTTTACATAAAATCTATAATTAATATTTTGTAATCTCAAATACGAACAGTGATTAATATTTTTTTTCAAA
>CACXEZ010000081.1 GCA_902766815.1 uncultured Erysipelotrichaceae bacterium
AAAAATCGTTAAAAAATCTTTATATTAAATTGGATACGAAATCTAGTTCCATTATATTTTTAAGGTATTATACTATATTAAAGAATAATGTAGTAACATTTGTCTTATAGTTGTTATTTGACTCCCTTTCTAAATATTCATTAAAACTACTTATTGTATTATCCTCATTTCCACTCATTGAACCACTTTTATCAATTACAAATACAACATCTAAATTTGATTTTATTTTTTTCATATATCATTTCTCCTTTTCTGATATAATAATAACGAATTATTAAATTAAATTGGTCGCATTGAAGGAGACAAATATGAATATAAAAAACAAATTAGATGAATATATAACAAGTAACGTAAACTCTTTTAATCAAGTATTAGGCAGTGTTCATTTTTTTGAAAAAAAATTGTTTAAAAAAAATAACCAACGTGCAGAGTGTTGCTGTGAAGAATCAAGTATTGATAGTTATATAAATCAAAACAAGGATAATAATACGTTTCAATTAAAACTATTTGAATATATTGACAAGAAAGGTTTAAAGGATTCTGACGTCTATAACAAAGTAAATATAGATAGAAGATTATTTAGTAAGATAAGAAGTAATAAAGAGTATCATCCAAGTAAAGAAACAATAATTCTTCTAGGAATTTCATTGGAACTTACAGAAAATGAAATAGAAGAGTTACTTGCAAGTGCATCCTATTCTTTACCAAAAAATATGGTATTTGATTTAATAATAAGATTTTGTTTTAAAGAAAGAATATATGATTTGAATCAAATTAACGAATTTTTATATGAACATAATTGTAAAACATTAAACTAAAAAGATATTCACAAAAATCTGTGGATATCTTTTTTATATTTCTATTCCTATCGGGCAATGATCACTTCCAAGGGTCTCACTATAGATAGATGCAGATTTAACTTTATCAACATGTTCATTATCAACTAAAAAGTAATCAATTCTCCAACCAACATTATTTTCCCTTGCATGGAACATATAACTCCACCATGAGTAACAACCTTCTTTTTCAGGATAAAAATGCCTAAAAGTATCAGTAAAACCACTATTAAGTAGCTCATTAAATTTTCCTCGTTCTTCATAAGTAAATCCAGCATTACCAATATTAGCTTTGGCATTCTTTATATCAATCTCTTCATGGGCTACATTGAAGTCACCACAGATTATTACCATTTTCTTTTTCTTAAGAGAATTAACATACTCTCTAAAATCGTCTTCCCATTTCATACGATATTCAAGTCTACTTAAATCTCTTTTTACATTAGGAACATAAGTATTTATAAGAAAAAAATCATCATACTCAAGAGTAATTAATCTTCCTTCATTATCATGTTCTGCAATATCCATTCCATAGAACACATCATTTGCTTTTTTCTTCGCATAAATTATTGTACCGGAATATCCTTTTTTCTCCGCAATATTTCTATAACAAAAATATCCTTCTGGTATATAGTTAATTTGACCTTCTAGAGCTTTAACTTCTTGTAGTGAAAAAAAATCAGCATCAATACTTTCAAAAAAATCAGCAAATCCTTTTTTTAAACAAGCACGATATCCAGCAACATTCCAAGATATAAATTTCATAATAACACCTCATTTACATATTAATAATATTATAAATAAAAATTTATGTTATGAATATAATTTTATGTTAATATAAAATAAAGTTATAAAAGAAAGAAGAAAATAATGAAAAAGAAAGTTATATTATTCCTATTATTATTACCAGCTTTATTATTAACACTAACAGGATGCACTAAGGAAAAAGAACCAGTAAAGAAAGAGGAAATGAAAAAGATAAGTTTATCTGATTCAACATTTGGATATAAAACAGTGTTTAAATATGATAAGAAAGAAAAATATTCTGAAGTTAAGGAGAAAACAGGTGGAGCATCAACTGAAATATCTTTCGAAAATGAAGATTTAGATGTGGAGTTTCAAATGTATTATACAAAAATGAGTAAGACATCATATGATAAAACTCAAGAAATCCGTTCAGCTCAAAAGTATTATAAAGAATACACATTTGGTAAATATAAAGCATATGCATATGGTGAATCATCAAGTGGAATAAATTTAAACATATTATTAGATGTTGATAGTACTGAAACTGCAAAATTAATCTTTGTTGCAATAGATAGATTAGATACTAATGAAGATGTTGTTGTTGCAGATGTATTAGATAAAGATTTAAAAGCTTTCTTTAATTCAATTGAAGTAAATAGTTTAGGATAAAAAGGTTCATCGTAAGATGAATTTTTTATTTATCATAGTTAAAGTAAAACATTAGGTGTAAAAAGGAATTATTTGTGATATACTAAAAAGTAGGAGGAGAAAGAGTTATGAAAAAAAATAGTAAAATTATATTAGGAGCTGTATGTTTAAGTTCAGCAACACTATTATTGACAGGATGTGACTTAAAATTAACAACAACAAAGAATAATGATGCTAAATCACAAGAAACAACAAAAGAACAAAAATCAAAAGGAAATTGTAAGGTATTTGACTGCATCAAAAAAATAGAAATAACTGATAGCTTGGATAAAGTTAATTCTATTATGGGATTCGAAGGAGAACAAACAAACGAAGGAAATGGATGGAAAAAATATACTTGGAAATTAAACGATGATGATAGTGTTATGGTTACAATCTACGATAGTGGAAGTGGAACTGTAAATATTGATTTTGATAATGATT
>CACXEZ010000082.1 GCA_902766815.1 uncultured Erysipelotrichaceae bacterium
ACCTAATAATTCAATTTTTAAAGATAAATTTAAAGTAACAGGATCATTATAATGCATAGCATATAATTGGTCTTGTGTTCCTGAAGGGAATTCAAAAAATACTGTTGTATCATTGTCTTCAGTTCCTTCTTTTATCATTCCCCATGATTGAAATGTATTGTCAGAAATTCTTATATTTTCTTTTTCAACATTCTCATTAACTGTTATTGTCATATTGTTGCTTCCTTTTGAGTGTTGATATCTAACTCCATCTTGAGTTTCGTCAATAGAATTATATTCTGCTAATACTCCGTTTGTATCTGTTATTGTTTTAGATTCTCCTGCTGATATTGTAATTGTTGTATTATTAAAGCTTGGTCTTGCTTGTATTTGATTTATTTCATTTTCAATATTTCTTTTGAAACTTTCGTATTCACTTTGAATACTACTATTGATAAATGTTGCAGAACTTTGTCCTAATGTTTCCCATATAAATTGTTGTACCAAAACATATTGTTTCTTATTTTCATCTGAAGTTCCGCCATTTATAACATAATCTCCATGTTGCTTATACCAACCTAAATAAGCTATTTTGCACGCTTTTCTTAATGTTGAATTTGTAGGAGTATAATAATCTCCACTATATACAACTCCTGTATCAAAATCTATGCCATGTTCAGCACAAAATACAGTTCTTTGCTCTCCAGTTGTATAATTTATTAGTCTTCTTAATAATACACCATATTGACTGTTTGCATTATCTGTTGTTTTGATGTAAGAAGCAAATTGTCCTCCTACCCATTTACCAGATCCAGAAGCTGCAAATACAGGTTGAGCAACACTAAATAACATTAAAATCAGCATTATTACTGATATGATTTTCTTAATTTTATTTATTTTCATTTTTTACCTCCATTTGAACATAAAAAAAGAACAAGTAATTTAATACTTGCTCTTGATAAGTTCTATATTTATTTTTAATTATAATAAAAGTTAATAGTCCATTTATCACAATAAGGACAACTCCAATCTTCATAACCGTAAGGACAGTTTTTATTATAAGTATCATCATCAATCTCGAAATTTTCCCATTTGTCGCCCCATTTTTTTATTATTGATTTATAATAATTTATTGCTTCAGATTCAGAATTAAACCATTTACCTGAATTTCCAGTTCCAACTCCATGACTGTTACCAGAGCATTTAGGAGTTTCTACTTTTTTTGGCTCTTCTTGTTTTGGTTTTTCTTCTACTACTTGAGGTTGGACTTTTGGTGTTTCTTTTTCTACTTTAATCTCTTGAGTTGTTGTTTGTACTTTATTTTCTTGAATTACTTGAGTTGTTTTATTTGTTTTTGGTTTGGTTTCTATAACTTTTTCTTCTTTTGCTGTTTCTATTACTTGAGGTTGAACAGAATCAATTACTTCTGTAATGCTTTGAACTTCTTCATTATTTGATTCTTCTTTTTTATCTACTTTTTCAGCTTCTTCAGTAATATCATCTTGATCATTCTCAAATTTCGTTTGTTCTTCTTTTTCTGCTAAAATAATATTAGATTTATTATTTCCATTCACTACATTTAAGGTTATTGTCAAACTTAAAGCTATTATAATAAAAATTATTGTAAAGAAATATATATACTTTTTCATAATACATCCCTCCTATTACTTTTAGGATAGCGTGATTTTAAAGATTTATCAAATGTGTAAATATATATAATTATTATAATTTATACATTTACTCTTTAGTTAGTAATATAGTTAGTAATAATAGGGATTGTAAGGGAAAGAAAATAAAAAATTATCGTGAATCTCTCATTTTCTGTTTCCACTCTTTTTGATATTTCTCTAGTAATTCCATGATTTTATCGTTTATCTGCTCGTTTGAATAGTTTTTAGGAAAATAATGTCTAATATTGTCATACGAAGTTTTAAATTGTTCTTTCTGATTAGGCTTCTCTTCTCGCATAATGTCTTCAAGTTTGTCTTCAGTTAATTCTCCTTTTTCATCAAGTTTACGCAATAATTGAGCTTGGCTTAATGTTGGAGTAGCTTCATCATATTTAAAAATGTCGTACAAGAACTCTTGATTATCT